>NZ_NOIW01000007.1:0-105185 GCF_002708645.1 Sphingobium sp. IP1 | reverse complement strand
CCACCACCAGTTGCAGCCCCGCGCGATGGGCCGCCACCGCCCGCACCAGCCGGGGGATATTCTTGACCGCGCGCAGCCCCGCCAGCGTGCCGACCAGCAGCTTGCCCGGCGTGCGCACCAGCCCCGGTATCGCATCCGGTGCCGGTGCCTGCGCATAGCGCGCCACATCGATGCCGTTGCGGATCAGATGCACCTTGCCCGCCGGCTGCTTCCACGCCTGATGCGCGATCCGCTCCAGCCGGGCCGAGGGCACGACCAGCGCCTGCGCCCGGCCCAGCGCCATGCGCCGATAGAGATTGCGCTGCGGCTTCAGCCCCGCGGCCTCATCGGCGTTGAAGCCATCCTCATGATGGATCAGCGGCGGCAGGCGCATCGACCGGGCGAACAGCCGGTGCGCCATCACCCCGTCCATCGCCCCCCAATTATAGCCCAGCACCAGGTCATAGCCGGACAGGAACTGCGCGATCGCGCGGAACCGCGCCAGCCCCGGCCGCCCGGCAAAGGGCGGCGCTTCGGGAAAGTCGACCGGCACCTGCGGCTCGATCGCGCTGCGGGCGGCAAGCGCCTCGGGCGCGGCGCTGACGATGCTGTGCCGCGCCTTGTCGCCCCAGATGTTCATCAGCCGGATCGCGCGGGCTTCCTTGCCGCCCAGCGTGAAGCTGCCATGGATATGCAGGATGCGCGGCGGATCGCCCCGCCTCACGCCGCCGCCATCAGCCACGCAGCACGCGTTCCAGCAAATGGTCGATCCCGGCCGCCGCCTCCGGCTCGTCCAAAGCCGGCGCATGGCCGACATCGGGCACCGTCACCAGTTCCGCGCTTGCCCCCACCTCGCGCGCCATCCGTTCCGCCGTCGGCGCGCTCAGCAGGTCCGACCGGCCACCGCGCAGCAGCAGCGTCGGAATACCGTGGAAAGCCGCCATTACCGGCCACATGTCGACACCCGCCTCGCCACCGGGCGCGCGCAGCGGCTCGGCGATGCGCATGTCATAGTCGAGCACGATCCGCCCGCCGCTGTTCAGCCGATAGAGGCGCTTGGCCATGGCCAGCCATTGTTCCAGCCCATAGGCCGGATAGACATCGCCATTCGCTTCCTCCAGCGCGCGGGCCGCATGGACCCAGCTCGGGTGCGACTGACCCACGCCCACATAGCCGCGAATCCGCTCCAGCCCCGCCTCGTCCAGCGTCGGGCCGACATCGTTCAGCACCGCACCCGCCAGCCATTCGCGATGGGTCGCGGCGATCAGCATGGTGATGATCCCGCCCAGCGACGTGCCGACGGCCACAAAGCGGGTGATCGCCAGGTCCGCCAGTAACCGGCCGATATCCTGCAAATAGGTCAGCGGCACATAGCTCATCGGATCCTTGGCATAGGCGCTTTCCGCGCGCCCCCGCATATCCGGGCAGATCACCCGCCACTCGCCCGCCAGCCGCTGCGCCAGCGGCTCGAAATCGCGCGCATTGCGGGTCAGCCCCGGCAGGCACAGCAAGGGCGGCCGCCCGTCCTCACCGCCCGCATAGTCGCGATAATGCAGCCGCAGTCCATCCGGGGACCACCAATATGCGTCACTATAGCCGGTCAAGCTTGATCCTTCCGCCCATGCTCCCCCATATCGCCGCATGGACAACAAGCCGCAAGCCGCCAATTACCACCCCGCCACGGAAATCACCGCGCTGATGCCCGACATCGCCGATCCGGTGCATGCTGCCGACTTTCCGCAGACCCTGTTGCGCTTCCGCAATGACCGCGCTGCCGCATCGGTCGGCCTCGATCATCTGAGCGACGAAGAGTGGATCGCCCATTTCGGCCGCTTCACGCCGCTGCCCGGCACGCTCCCCCAGCCGCTCGCCCTGCGCTACCATGGTCATCAGTTCCGCCATTATAATCCCGATATCGGCGACGGCCGCGGCTTCCTGTTCGCGCAGATGCGCGACGCGGATGGCCGCCTGCTCGACCTTGGCACCAAGGGATCGGGCCAGACCCCCTATAGCCGCTTCGGTGACGGCCGCCTGACGCTCAAGGGCGGCGTGCGCGAGATTTTGGCGACCGAGATGCTGGAGGCGCTGGGCGTCAACACGTCCAAGACCTTCTCGATCATCGAGACCGGCGAGGCGCTGGAGCGCAATGACGAACCCTCGCCCACGCGCGGCGCGGCAATGGTCCGCCTCAGCCATTCGCATATCCGCATCGGCAGCTTCCAGCGCGCCGCCTATATCGAGGATAATAGGTTGCTCGAACGGCTGACCGACTATGCCCTCACCCGCCTGTATGGGGAGAAGCCCGGCGACAATCCGCCCGCCCAGCTGCTCGGCCGCGTGGTCGATCGCACCGCCGACCTTGCCGCCAGCTACATGGTCGCCGGCTTCGTCCATGGCGTGCTCAACAGCGACAATATCAATGTCACCGGCGAAAGCTTCGACTATGGCCCCTGGCGCTTCACGCCGCTGTGGGACGCCGGCTTCACCGCCGCCTATTTCGACCATGCCGGCCTCTACGCCTTCGCCCGCCAGGCCGAGGCGATCCATTGGGACGTCGCCCAGCTCGCCGTGTCGCTGCGCCCGCTTACCGAGGCACCACCACTGATCGAACAGCTCGAACGCTTCCCCGCCCTCTATGCCCAGGCGATGCAGCGCCGCTTCTGCTGGCGCCTCGGCGTTCAACCGGGCACGGACAGCGCCGCCATGACCGAAACCGCCGTGCGCGCGATGATGACCACCGCGACGCCAATCGACATCTTCTTCCACGACTGGCGCGGCGGCACACCCCGCAACCCCGTCCGCTACAGCGAACCCATCTGGGCCGAACTGCGCGACCAGCTGGCCGACCATGCGCCCGTCCCCGGCGCCCGCGACCACGCCTATTGGTCGGACGAAGCCCCCTGCTCCATGCATATCGACGAGGTGGAAGCGATCTGGAGCGCCATCGACCAGTCCGACGACTGGTCCCCGCTCCACGCCAAGGTCACCGCCATCCGCCGCATGGGCGAGGCGCATGGGGCAGCGCCGGAACTGCCGTGAAAAGGGCCAAGGCCCGGCAAAGCGAGTGTCACCACACCTGATCGCGTGGCGGAATGGGGTGGGAAGCGGTCTGCCCGATAATCCTCCCCAAGCTTGCTTGGGGAGGGGGACCGCCGAAGGCGGTGGAGGGGCAATGGCGTTGCGTTTGCGCCATGCCCCTCCGTCAACGCTTCGCGCTGCCACCTCCCCAAGCAAGCTTGGGGAGGAATGAGAAACGTCTGCTTTTGGTCGCTTCCAGACCGCCCAACTCAGCTTTCCTACTCGGCCGGTCTCTGATCTACCCTTCGACATGGATCAATCACACGATCTTCAGGCCATCTCGCGGTCGCTCCGCAACCGCCTGCTGGCGCATGGGCGTCGCTTCACTGTCGCCCCACTGTCGCGTCACCGACGCGTGGTGATGACCCGGTTTCGATGCGTGTGTCGCTTCACAGGCGCGTCGTCGGCGCGTCGCAGGAGCATCACCGGTGCTTTTCCCCAAAATCAGCCTCACGACACTGTGAACTTCGACTGTCGCGTCGATTTCGGGTCGAGACCCGCCAGCAATTTTCAGGAAGAAGCCGGATCCGTCCGGCCGATTACCGCTGATCGCAGCAGCGTAACACGGAAAAAGCGTCCCGCCTTTGCCCCGGAAGGCGGGACGGGACGCTCCATCGGTCGCAGGCCGCCCCGTGATAACCATGCGCGGGCCGCGTCCGTCGAACCAACGATATGGGCAAAAGGTCGTTCCCGGGTTGATCGCAGCCCTGCCGCGATCCGTCGCAAAATCTGCCCCATCAGGGCAGCCTCCCGACTTCGTATCGCCAGGAGGCACTGCACCTCAGCGCCGGGCAAGCTGGACGGCCGACTTGTGGCTGATGGTCAGGCCCGCATCGGCCCAATCCTGCCTGCTGCGGCAATCGACGCGCGGCACCAGCGTGCTGGGCTGCACTTCGCGGAAGCAGTAGCGGTCGGTCTTTTCTTCATAGCTGACCTTGGCGTTGCCGAACTTGCCCACGGGCTGGGCGAAGGCGGGTGCGGCAGCAACGGTCATGGCGGCGGCAGCGGCGATGATGGCGATGGTCTTCATGAGCAAATTCCTTCCCTGATTTTGATGGATCGGTGGCGTTGGCGTTCAGCGCTGGGCCAGTTGGACGGCCGGCTTGCGGCTGATGGTCAGGCCCGCGTCGGCCCAATCCTGCCTGCTGCGGCAATCGACGCGCGGCACCAGCGTGCTGGGCTGCACTTCGCGGAAGCAATAGCGGTCGGTCTTTTCTTCATAGCTGACCTTCGCGTTGCCGAACTTGCCTTCGGGCTGGGCGAAGGCCGGCGTGGCGGCAACGGTCATGGCGGCAGCGGCGGCGATGATGGCGATGGTCTTCATGAGCAAATTCCTTCCCTGAAATCTCGTTCCGCGACCCCGATCGGGTCGTGCCAGGAGCATTGCAGGGGCCGTGCCAATTTGCCGAAAGCCCGGAAAATCGGGCTTCAGTTCGCGCAGACCATATTTATCGCACGAAAATTACACCAACAGTCGGCGTTAAATTTTTATATTTGGCATTTTTCGCATAACGCAATCCACCGCAGCTTCGCCACGCATCAGCAAAGCTTTATTGTCAATCAAATCAGTAGTGATAAAATCGCCCCATAGATTTGGAGGTGCAGATGACGATTCACACCCTGTCGGATGACCAGACCCCCACCATCCTGACCGTGCCCGGCCTGATGAACAGCGGTCCGGGCCATTGGCAAAGCCTTTGGGAAAAGGCGCTTCCCGACTGCCATCGGGTCGAACTGGGCAGCTGGGACGCGCCCCATCGCAATGCCTGGATCACCAATCTGGGCCATGCCATCGCCCAGGTTGACGGGCCGGTGATCCTGGCCGCGCACAGCCTTGGCTGCCATGCGGTCGCCTGGTGGGCAGCGTTCGAAACCGGACAGTTGCGGGACAAGGTGGCCGGCGCCCTGCTTGTGGCGCCGCCGGAAGTGGACAGCGGCGCGGTCGACCGCCGCCTCGTCGGCTTCGGCCCCACGCCCAAGGGGCTGCTCCCCTTCCCCTCGATCGTCGTCGCCAGCCGCAACGATCCCTATATCGACTTTGCCAGCGCCCGGCGGCTCGCCCAATTCTGGGGCAGCCAGTTCGCCGACGCGGGCGAAAGCGGCCATATCAACGCCGCGTCGGATCTGGGCGAATGGAATTTCGGCCAGTTCCTGCTCCACCGCCTGACCGATCGGACGACGCCGGCCGATCTTGCCGCGGTCCGCAACGAAGAAGCCCGGCGCAGCGCCGAAATGTCGATCCGCTACGGCTTCTGATCGCTGCTGACAGGCGGTCGCGCTGTCCTATTCGACGGCAGGATGGTACAGGATCGATCCGGCACGGGCGCCCAGCCCGGCCGGATCGGCCCAGCATCATAAAATTTCCAACTTCGGTTCTTAAATGCCCAAATATGCGGGAAATATGGGAAGTTAAGCGGAACATTTCCTATTGGCCGAACGTAGAAGAGCGCCCTCCATGCCCCGCTCTTCCTTCGTTAACCATTTTCGGTCATATCCTGCACCATGTCCGCCGCGCTGACGTCCCATGAACCCGCGACCGGCGCCCTGCTATGGCAGGGCGAAAGCGGCGACGTGGACGATATCGTCGCCCGCGCCCGCTCCGGCTGGCCGCGCTGGGCCGCGCAGCCGGTCGCCTTCCGCATCGAAACGCTGCGCCGCTTCGTCAATGTCGTGCGCGCCCATGAGGAAGAACTGGCCGACCTGATCGCCCGCGAAACCGGAAAGCCGCTATGGGACGCCCGGACCGAGGTGACGGCGGTGATGGCCAAGATCGACACATCGGTCGCCGCCTATTCCGAACGCACCGGCCAGCGCCGGCTGGAGGCCAATCTGGGCGCCCGCCAGTCGGTGCGGCACAAGCCCCATGGCGTGATGGCAGTGCTTGGCCCCTATAATTTCCCGGCCCATCTGCCCAATGGCCACATCATCCCGGCGCTGCTGGCGGGCAATGCCGTCATCTTCAAACCGTCGGAAAAAACCCCGGCAGTCGGCGAGATGCTGGTGCGCTTCTATCATGAGGCGGGCGTCCCGACCGACGCCGTCCAGTTGCTGCTCGGCGGCGCGGAGGAAGGCAAGGCGCTCGCCGCCCATGCCGATGTCGCGGGCATATTGTTCACCGGATCGGCCCAGACCGGCATCGCCATCAACCGCCAGTTCGCGACCCAGCCGGGCAAGATCCTCGCGCTCGAAATGGGCGGCAACAATCCGCTGGTCGTCTGGGATACGCCGGAAATCGGCGCCGCCGCCGCGCTGGTCATCCAGTCCGCCTTCCTGTCGAGCGGCCAGCGCTGCACCGCCGCCAGCCGGCTGATCGTGCGCGACGCCATGGCCGACGCCCTGATCGCGGAGGTCAAGAAGCTTGCCGACCGGCTGATCGTCGATCACCCCCATGCCGATCCGCAGCCCTATATGGGGCCGGTCATCGACAATCCGACCGCCGATGGCCTGACCGAAAGCTTCCTCTATCTGATGAGCCATGGCGGCCGGCCGATCAAGCATATGGTCCGGCCGCAAAAGGGCCTGCCCTTCCTGACGCCCGCGATCATCGACGTGACCGCGATGAAGGAACGGCCCGATGTCGAGCTGTTCGGCCCACTGCTCCAGATCGTGCGCGTGCCCGATTTCGAAACCGCCATCGCCGAAGCCAATAGCAGCCGTTATGGCCTGTCCGCCTCGCTCGTCGGCGGCAGTCCCGAACAATATGCGCAATTCTGGGGCAACGTCCGCGCCGGCGTGATCAACTGGAACCGGCCCACCAATGGCGCGTCGGGCACCGCCCCGTTCGGCGGCGTCGGCGTATCCGGCAACCACCGCCCCAGCGCCTATTATGCCGCCGATTATTGCGCCTATCCGGTCGCATCGGCCGAGATCGAACAGCCCCGCGCCACCATCGGCATCGGGCTCAAGGACATCGACGTCAGCGCCATGGGCGATTGACAACCCGGCTACTGGACAAAACTTTTCCTAAGCCCCTCCATATCCATTCTGAATTGAAACTCCGTCGCCCTTTCGCCATGTGGCGAGCATGGCTGACATTGCACCTGCTACCGTCCACCTGGTGGGCGCGGGACCGGGCGACCCGGAACTGCTGACCATCAAGGCCGTGCGCCTGATCCGCGACGCGCGCCTGATCGTGCATGACGGGCTGGTGTCCGACGACATATTGGCGCTGGCCGGGCCTCAAACCGAACTGGTATCGGTCGCCAAGCAGCGCAGCCGCCATTCCATGCCGCAGGAGGCGATCAACGCCCTGCTGGTCCGCTTTGCCCTGGCCGGTGAGCCGGTCGTCCGCCTGAAGGGTGGCGACCCCTTCATCTTCGGCCGTGGCGGCGAGGAAGTGGATGCCTGCCGCGCTGCCGGCGTGCCGGTCGAGGTCGTGCCGGGCATCAGCGCCGCGATCGGCGCCGCCGCCCAGGCGCAACTGCCGTTGACCCATCGCGAGGCGTCAAGCGCGGTCAGTTTCGTCGCCGGCCAGTGCAAGGGGCTTACCGATCAGGATTGGTCGGGCCTTGCGGGAAAAGGCCGCACGCTCGTCATCTATATGGGCGTCGCGACCGCCGCCGACATCGCCGACAAGCTGATGGCCGACGGCGTGTCGCCGGCAATCCCGGTCGCGGTGCTGGAAAATGGCACGCGCGCCGATATGCGCAGCCTGCGCACCCTGCTCGCCGATCTGGGCGACATGGTGGCGCGTGAAGAAGTCAAAAGCCCGGCCCTGATCGTGGTCGGCGACGTGGCAGCCCATGCCCTGGCACGCGATGTGCTGGCGGACTGGGCTGCAAAAGGGGAGAGTATTTCGGAGATGCGTTCGTGAAGATCCTGACGGGCAATGATCTGGTGACCGGTGATGTCATCTGGTGGGCCGGCGACGGCTGGTCGCGCCAGGTCGGCGACAGCGCCGATGTCGGCGAACAGGGCGACGACCTCGTCCGCACCGAGGAAGCGGCGCTGCGCGTCGTCGGCGCTTATGTGATCGACGCGACCGTCACTGACGAGGGCGTGCGCCCGGCCCATATCAAGGACCGTATCCGCGCCCTTGGCCCCACGGTCCGCCCCGACCTCAATTTGAAACCGAATGACGCCGACGCCGGCAACTGGGTGATCTGACATGTATCGCTACGACAGCTATGACCAGTCCATCGTCGACGCCCGCGTCGATGAATTTCGCGACCAGGTGCAACGCCGCCTGACCGGCGCGCTGACCGAGGATCAGTTCAAGCCGCTGCGGCTGATGAACGGCCTCTATCTCCAGCTTCACGCCTATATGCTGCGCGTCGCCATCCCTTATGGCACCCTGTCCGGCAAGCAGATGCGCAAGCTGGGCGAGATCGCGGCGAAGTACGACAAGGGCTATGGCCACTTCACCACGCGCCAGAACCTGCAATATAACTGGATCAAACTGGCCGATGCGCCCGACATCCTCGCCGAACTGGCGACGGTGGAGATGCACGCCATCCAGACCAGCGGCAATTGCATCCGCAACATCAGTTCCGACCAATATGCCGGCGTTAGCGCCGACGAGGTGGCGGACCCTCGCCCCTGGGCCGAACTGCTGCGTCAATGGTCGAGCTTCCACCCGGAATTCACCTATCTGCCGCGCAAGTTCAAGATTTGCGTGATTGCCAGCGACGATGATCGCGCGGCGATGCGCCTGCACGATATCGGCCTGAAGCTGGTGTCGAAGGATGGCATCATTGGTGCCGAAGTCTATGCCGGTGGCGGCATGGGCCGTACCCCAATGGTCGCGCCGCAAATCAGGGATTTCGTGGCCGAAGAGGAGATCGTCTCCTATCTGGAGGCCTGCCTGCGCGTCTATAATCGCTACGGTCGCCGCGACAACAAGTATAAGGCCCGGATCAAGATCCTGGTCCATGAGATCGGCGTCGAGGAATATAAGCGCCAGGTCGAGGAAGAGTTCGCCCATATGCGCGAACTGGGCCTCAACCCGCCGACCGAGGAACTAGATCGCATCCGCGCCTTCTTCGCCAACCCGGCCTATGAAACGGGCCTGAGCGAAGAAATCGACCGTGCCGATCCGGCCTTCGCCCTGTGGGTCGACCGTCAGGTTGCAGCCCACAAGCAGCCCGGCTATGCGATCGTCAATATCAGCCTGAAGCCGCTGACCGGCATTCCCGGCGACGCGTCGGCGGAACAGATCGAACTGGTCGCGTCGCTGGCCGAGCAGTACAGCCTCGACGAACTGCGCGTCACCCATGCGCAGAATCTCGTCCTGCCGCATGTCAGGAAGGCGGATCTCTACGCCATCTGGCAGAAGCTGGACGAAGCGGGTCTGGCCGAGGCTAATCTCGACCTCATCACCGACATCATCGCCTGTCCCGGCCTTGATTATTGCGCGCTGGCCAATGCCCGTTCGATCCCGCTGGCACAGAAGATCGCGCAGCGCTTCGCCGACAATGCGCGTCAGACGGAACTGGGCGAGCTGAAGCTCAAGATTTCGGGCTGCATCAATGCCTGCGGCCACCATCATGCCGGCCATATCGGCATTTTGGGCGTCGACCGGAAGGGCGTGGAGAATTTCCAGCTGCTGCTCGGCGGATCGGGCGCGGAGGATGCGTCGCTCGGTCAGATCACCGGCCCCGGTTTCTCCGAAGACGGCGTGGTCGACGCGATCGAGAAGGTCACCGACATCTACCTCGCCGAACGCACCGACGGGGAGCGCTTCCTCGACACCTATCGCCGCATCGGCATGAAGCCCTTCAAGGAGGCGATCTATGGTTGAGTTCCTCTCCTTCCGCGACGGTGAAGCCGCACAGGAACCGGCCGTCACGGTCGAATCCTTCACCGGCCAGTCCAACGCCACCGCCGTCCGCATCGAGCCAGGCGAGGATGCGCGCGAACTGCTGCCCCATCTCGACCGCCTCTCGCTGGTCGAGGTGAACTTCCCGGCCTATGGCGACGGGCGCGGCTATTCGGCCGCGCGCATCCTGCGGGAATCGGGCTATCAAGGCGAATTGCGCGCCGTAGGCGACGTGCTGGTCGACCAGATCAACGCCATGCGCCGCTGCGGCTTCGACAGTTTCCACCCCGCCAAAGCCCTGGATGACGCCGCCGTGGAGCGTGCGCTCACCCGCTATGCCGACGTCTATCAGAAGACGATCGATGGCCGTCAGCCCGTCTGGGCGAAACGGCATCCGGAGAAAATTGATGGCTGAACCTGCCCGCCAGATCCCAGAGCGGCTAGTAGATGTGATCGATGCCCGCCCCGTCTTTACCCAGGGGGATGCCGATGCGCTCAACGCGCGCTTCGAGGGTGTCGATACGCTGACCATGCTCAAGACCGTGTTTGCGGAAGGCCTCGCCGGCAATGTCGGCGTCGTCTCTTCCTTCGGCACGGAAAGCGCGGTGCTGCTCGATCTGGTGGCCAAGGCCGACAAGGCTATCCCGGTGATCTTCGTCGATACGCAAAAGATGTTCGCCGAGACGCTCAACTATCGCGACACGCTGGTCGCGCGGCTGGGTTTCACCAACAGCAGCGTGGTCGCGCCCGACGCCGCCGTGCTGGCCAAGAAGGACGAAACCGGCCTGCGCTGGTCCTATGATCCCGACGGCTGCTGCGAAATCCGCAAGGTCGAGCCGATGAAGCGTGCCAAGGCGAGTCTGGACGCCTGGATTTCTGGCCGCAAGGCCTTCCAGTCGGTCACGCGCCAGAACCTGCCCCGCTTCGAGGTCGAGGACGGCCGGCTCAAGATCAATCCGCTGGGCGACTGGACCAAGACCGATCTGGAAGCCTATTTCGAGGCCGAACAACTGCCGCGTCACCCGCTGGAAGCACAGGGCTATCTGTCGATCGGCTGCGAACCCTGCACGTCCAAGGTTCTGCCGGGCGAAGACCCGCGCGCCGGCCGCTGGCGCGGTTGGGACAAGGTGGAGTGCGGCATCCATTCGCCGGTGACGCCGATCCCCGTTATCGATCCGGAAGACCCGGCAAACCTGCCCGCCTTCTGATCGCACCGGGCGCCCTGCGGGGCGCCCGTCCCTTATCTTATTGTAACATTGCGTAACAAGCACGGGCGCGCGCTGGACCTGTCGTGTCAGCAGCGCAATACACTCCCCCCTTTCCAACGGGACTTAAGGGAGTCGCCCCATGGATCGTCGTCAATTCCTGCTTTCCTCGGGCGCGGTTGCGCTCGCCACCGCCACGCCCCGTGCCCTGGCCCAGGCGGCTGGCGCCGATGATGCGCGCCTGTCGGCCGCCTTCGCCACCGCCTTCGAGCGCCAGCTCGACCTGTCGCCGGCCATGGTCACCAGCCTCGGCCTCGACAAGGGCGCCCGCTCCGCCGCCAAGAGCCAGCTCGACGACAACAGCAAGTCGGGCACGATGAAGAAGCTGGCCGCTACCCAGGCCGCGATCAAGGAGTTCAAGGGTTATGAGGGCGCCGCCTTGTCGGATGCGCAGCGCCTGAACCTGGAGGTCATCCTCTATTCGCTCGACCAGCAGACGGTCTCCCCGGCAAAATTCGGCCTCAACAGCGTCCAGCGCCCCTATCGCATCTTCCAGCAGGGCGGCAGCTATTTCCAGACGCCCGATTTCCTGAACACCGCACACACCATCAACACGGCCGGTGATTGCGACGCCTATGTCGCCCGCCTCGACGCCTTTGCCCGCAACCTGCGGACCGACACCGCTCTGCAGCGGGACGAGGCCGCGCGCGGCTATCTCGCGCCCGGCTGGTCGCTCGACCTGACGCTTGGCCAGATGAAGAAGCTGCGCAGCCAGCCCGCCGCGACCAGCAGCCTGGTCCAGTCGCTGGTGAAGCGCGCTGCGGCCAAGGGCGTGACCGGCGACTGGCAGGCGCAGGCCGCCGCGATCGTCGAAAAGGCGATCTACCCCGCGCTCGACGAGCAGATCGCCGCGATCGAGGCATTGAAGTCCAAGACCGCCGCCGGCGACGGCGTATGGCGCACCCCGCGCGGCGACGAAATCTATGCTGCCGCCCTCAAGCAGGCGACCACCACCGATCTTAGCGCCGACCAGATCCACGCCATGGGGCTGGAGCAGGTCGCCGACATCAGCGCCAAGCTGGACGTGATCCTGAACGGCGCCGGCTTCACCAAGGGCAGCGTCGGCGAAAAGCTCGCCGCGCTCAACGTCGACCCGGCCCAGCTTTATGCCGACAGCCCGGACGGCCGCGCCGCCCTGCTCGCCCAGCTCAACCGCGACCTCGACGCCATGAAGGCAAAGCTGCCCCAGGCGTTCACGACCATCCCCAATACCCCGCTGGAAATCCGCGCGGTGCCGGTCGAGATCCAGGATGGCGCCTCCAACGGCTATTATAACCGCGCCGCGCTCGACGGCTCGCGCCCGGCCATCTACTTCATCAACCTGAAGGACGTCGGCGACTGGCCGAAATATGGCCTGCCCGCCCTCACCTATCATGAAGGTGTGCCCGGCCATCACCTCCAGATCTCGACCGCGCAGACTGCCGGTGACGTGCCGATGCTGCGCAAGGTCGCCTTCATGAGCGCCTATAGCGAAGGCTGGGCGCTCTATGCCGAGCAACTGGCCGACGAACTGGGCGGCTATGCGACGCCGATCGACCGTGCCGGCTATCTCCAGTCCTTCCTGTTCCGCGCCGCCCGCCTGGTGGTCGACACCGGCATCCATTCCAAGCAGTGGAGCGTCAAGCAGGCGACCGATTACATGGTCGAGAAGACCGGTTTTGCCCGCCCCCGCTGCCAGCGCGAGGTCGAGCGCTATTGCACCCAGCCTGGCCAGGCGACCAGCTACAAGGTCGGCCATGGCAGCTGGACCAAGGCCCGCGAAAAGGCGCAGGCGCTGCTGGGCGACAAGTTCGATATCAAGCAGTTCCACGCCGTTCTTGAGGAAGGCGCGATGCCGCTGTCGATCCTGGAAAAGCGGATCGAGGATCGCGCCCGCGCCCTCGCGCAGGCCTGACAAAGGACAAGCGGGTCCGGCCTTCCCTCAAGGCCGGACCCGTTGCATGATCACAAAAGAACAAAGGGGTATCGCCATGCTTCGTGCCGCGCAGATTTCGACCGCCGCCCTGATGATCGCCGCGCTCGCCGCGCCGATCGCCGCCCAGACCGATCCGATGACCCCGGACAAGGTCGATGTCTATGATCCGGCCCGGCCGCAGGCGGACTATGTGCGCAAGGAAGTGATGATCCCGATGCGCGACGGGGTGAAGCTGTTCACCGTCATCGTCATGCGCAAGGGCACGAGCCACGGCCCCATCCTGCTGACCCGCACCCCCTATGATGCCGGCAAGGCGACCAGCCGCAACCGCAGCCAGAGGATCGAGGAAATCCTGCCGGTCATGGACGCCGATTTCGTCAATGACGGCTATATCCGCGTCTATCAGGACGTACGCGGCCTGCACGGGTCGGAGGGCGACTATGTCATGACCCGGCCGCTGCGTGGCCCGCTCAACAAGACCGATGTCGACAACAGCACCGACGCCTATGACACGATCGACTGGCTGGTGAAGAATGTGCCGGAAACCAACGGCAAGGTCGCGATCACCGGCTCCTCCTATCCCGGTTTCACCTCGCTGATGGCGCTGATCGATCCACACCCCGCGTTGAAGGCCGCCGTGCCGCAGAGCCCGATGGTCGACGGCTGGATGGGCGACGACTGGTTCCACAATGGCGCGTTCCGCAATTTCGGCTTCGGTTACAGCCTGTCGCAGACCGCCAAGAAGGGCGGCGGCGCCATCCCGATGGGTAATGGCGACGAATATACGACGATGCTGAACGCCGGATCGGCCGGCGACTTCGCCCGCGCCTATGGCCTCGACGCCTTCCCCTCGGTCCGCAAGCTGCTCGAACATCCGGCCTATGACGCCTATTGGCAGGAACAGGCGGTCGACAAGCTGCTGGCCAAGCGCACGCTGACCGTGCCCACCATGCTGGTCGTGGGCCAGTGGGACCAGGAAGACAGCTATGGCGCGCCAGCGGTCTACAAGGCGCTGGACCCCCAGGACAAGAAGAATGACATGGTCAGCCTGGTGATCGGTCCCTGGCGCCATAGCGGCGTCAATTATGAGGGGCGCAGCTTGGGCGATCTGCAGTTCGAGGGCGATACCGGCCGCCAGTTCCGCGTCGGCACGATGAAGCCCTTCCTCGACCATTATCTCAAGGACAATCCGCCCGCCGGCTACACCATGCCCGGCTCGCTCACCTACGCCACCGGCATCGACAAATGGGAAACCCGCGCCAAATGGCCGGGCGGCACGCCGACGCCGCTCTATCTCGGTGCCAGCTACAGCCTGTCCTGGGCCAAGCCCGCAGCGGCGGGCAGCGACTCCTATGTCTCCGATCCAGCCAAGCCGGTGCCCTATCTGCCCCGGCCGATCCATCAGGACCAGAATGAGGCCTGGCGCACCTGGCTGGTCAAGGACCAGCGTTTCGTCGATGGTCGGCCCGATGTGCTGACCTATGTGACGCCGGTGCTGGACAAGGAGGTCCATATTGCCGGCCAGCCGATGGTCGACCTGTTCGCCGCCACCAGTGGCACCGACAGCGACTGGGTGGTGAAGCTGATCGACGTCTATCCGGAAGAGAACACCGCCAATCCGGTGATGGCCGGATATGAACTGCCGATCGGCATCGACATTTTCCGGGGCCGCTACGCCCATGGCTTCGACAAGCCGCAAGCACTGACGCCGGGCAAGGCGGAAAATTACAAGTTCGGCCTGCCCAATGTGAACCATGTGTTCAAGCCGGGCCATCGCATCATGGTGCAGATCCAGTCCAGCCTGTTCCCGGTCTATGACCGCAACCCGCAGACCTATGTGCCGTCGATCTTTGATGCGAAGCCGGGCGACTACAAGCCGGCGACCCAGAGCGTGCAATATGGCGCGGCGGGCGCCAGCGCGATATGGTTGCCGATCGTCAAATAAGCGGATGGCATGGCGCCGCCGCGATCAAGGGAGGGCATGATGGCGGTTGAACTGAAGATCCTGGCCTGGGCCTGCGTCCTGCTGCTGGTCCATATCTTCGCGGCGGCGCATCTCAAGACCAAGCAATATGGCCTGAAATGGAATACCGGGGCGCGGGATGAAAACCTGCCCCCGCTCGATCCCGTCGGCGGCCGGCTGGTTCGCGCCCAGGCGAATTTCCTGGAAACCTTCCCGATCGCGATCATCGTCCTGTTCGGCGTGGTCGTGGCCGGCCGCACCAGCGAATGGACGGCGATCGGCGGCTGGCTGTGGCTGGTGTCGCGCGCGCTCTATCTGCCGCTCTATGGCCTGGGCGTGCCGGTGGTCCGCTCGCTCGCCTATCTCGCCAGCATGATCGGCCTGTGCATCGTCTTCAAGGCGTTCGTCGCCGGCTGAACCGGGTGGCGGCGGACATGTCCGCCGCCATGCCCGCTTATTCGAGGTCTTCGAGGTAGGAGCTGCCCTCCGCGAGATCCGAGAAGCGCGTGATCTTGGCGTCGAACTTCATGCGGATACGGCCGGTCGAACCGTGACGCTGCTTGGCAACGATCACTTCGGCCAGGCCGTAGATGCGCTCCATCTCCTGCACCCATTCCTGATGCTCGGGGCCTTCCTTGTTGCCCGGTTCCTTGGCGGCGACATAATAATCCTCGCGGAACACGAACCAGACCATGTCCGCGTCCTGCTCGATCGAGCCCGATTCGCGAAGGTCGGACAGCTGCGGACGCTTGTCCTCGCGCTGTTCCACCGCACGGCTGAGCTGCGACAGCGCCAGCACCGGCACATGAAGTTCCTTCGCCAACGTCTTCAAACCACGGGAAATTTCCGAAATTTCATTGACGCGGCTATCGCCCGCCTTGCCGCTGCCCTGCAGCAGCTGGAGATAGTCGACGACGATGAAGCCGACATCATGACGGCGCTTGAGGCGACGAGCGCGGGTCCGCAGCGCCGCGATCGTCAGGCCCGGCGTATCGTCGATGAACAGCGGCAGTTCCTGAAGGTCGCGCGCGGCGCGCGACAGGTTCTGGAAGTCCGCACGGCTGATCTTGCCCATACGCAGCGCTTCGCCGCTGATGCCCGATTGTTCGGCCAGAACGCGGGTCGCGAGCTGGTCGGCCGACATTTCGAGGCTGAAGAAGGCGGTCTTGGCGCCCATATTCTTTTCCGGCGGAATGCCGTCATTATGGTCGCGCAGCCAGCGCGACGCCGCATTATAGGCGATATTGGTCGCCAGCGACGTCTTGCCCATGCCCGGACGACCGGCCAGGATCATCAAGTCGGAATTGTGCAGACCACCGATCTTCTCGTTGAGGCTGTTGATGCCGGTGGTGATACCCGACACATGGCCGCCGCTGTTGAGCGCACGTTCAGCCACCTGTACCGCCATGGTAGAGGCCGAAAGGAAGCTCTTGACCGACCCGCTCTCGCCCTCGCCTTCCGACACTTTGTAAAGCGCGACTTCGGCCAGCTCGATCTGCTCACGCGGATTGACATCCTCGCTGGTATCCAGAGCATTATCAACCAGTTCTCGACCGACATTCACAAGCTGGCGAAGCAGGGCAAGGTCATAGATCTGGGTCGCGAAGTCGCGTGCACCCAGCAGCGCCGCGCCGCTGCCGGTGAGCTGCGCCAGATAGGCCGCGCCGCCCAGCTCCTTGAGCGCCGGATCTTGTTCCAGCATCGGCTTGAGCGTCACCGGATTGGCGATCATGTCGCGCTCGATCAGGCGCATCACCGCCTCATAGATACGACCATGCAGTGGCTCGAAGAAATGTTCGGGCTTCAGCTTGAGCTGCACATCCTCCGCGATGCGGTTGTCAATCATCAGCGCGCCGAGCAGCGCAGCCTCCGCTTCGACGTTGCGCGGCAGTTCCAGCCCGCCCTCTTCGGGAGCGGCATTGAGTTTCACGAGTTCGACCATGGGCCCTCATCGCGCCACGACGCGGGTCGCGCAAGGGCGAAGGTTGAAACAACCGCATCTCCCCCGCCACAAGTCCCGCTTGCTTTTCGTGGCCCGCCGCCGCACTGACAGCAGACCCGCCATGGCCGATCCGCGCATCATAGACATCAAGCTCGACGAGCGCACCATCTTGTGGCGCAACGCGGATGTCGAGCAGGAACGGCGCATCGCCATTTTCGACCTGCTGGAAGATAATCATTTCGCGCCCGAGCGCGTCCATGCCGACGGCTATGCCGGCCCCTACAAGGTGGTGCTGCGGGTCGAAGAAGGGCGCCTGGTTATCGAGATCAATCGCGCGGACGACAGCCCGCTGGAGGCGATCATCCTGGGCCTGGGCCGTTTCCGCCGGCCGATCCGCGAATATTTCGCGATCTGCGACAGCTATTATCAGGCGATCAGCAATGCCTCGCCCGCGCAGATCGAAACCGTCGACATGGCCCGGCGGGGCATTCACAACGACGCAGCGGACATGCTGAAGGAGCGGCTGGAGGGGAAGATCGCGGTCGATTTCGACACCGCGCGCCGCCTGTTCACACTTATCTGCGTCCTGCACATCAAGGGGTAATATCATCGGGCGTTTGACTTTGGGGGGCTTGCTGGTCCGCTTGGGGGCGGTTCTGGCAATCATCATGGTGCTGGGTTCGGCACTGTGGATCTATGCACGCGGATGGGCTCCGAACCGTGACGAATATCCGACCCAGGGCGTATCGGTGACATCCGACAATGGCTTGGTCGAATGGGGCACGCTGGCCGCGCAGGGGGCGGACTTCGCCTATATTCGCGCGGCCAGGGGCGCCAGCCTGCGCGACCCGCTGTTCGCCGCCAACTGGCGCGGCGCACGCGGCGCGGGCATGCGCTATGGCGCGGCGCTGGACTATAGCCTGTGCGCCAAGGCCGTCGATCAGGCGACCCAGTTCATGACCACCGTGCCGCGCGACAATGCCGCCCTGCCCCCGGTCATCCGGCTGGGATTCGATCCGTCCTGCACCACGCGGCCGGGCCGCGACCAGGTGCTGTCGGAACTCAACACGCTGGTCAATCTGGTCGAAAGCCATGCCGGCAAGCCCGCCCTGCTCAACATCAGCGCCGATTTCGACGCCCAATATGACATTGCCAGCGGCATCAACCGGACCTTGTGGGTCGATGGCAATTTCTTCGCGCCCGATTATGCCAAACGGCCCTGGGTGATGTGGACAGCCAGCAACATGCGGCATATCGACGGCGTCGACGGACCGATCAGATGGGATGTGGTGGCACCATGAGTGCAGAAGACAAGAATATCGCCGCGCTGGTCGCGGCAGCACGCGGCGCGCTGGCCCATGCCCATGCGCCCTACAGCCGCTTTGCCGTGGGCGCCGCCGTGCGCCTGACCGATGGCAGCATCGTCACCGGCAGCAATTTCGAAAATGCGAGCTACGGCCTGTCGCTGTGCGCCGAAACGGTCGCGCTGGCGACCGTCAACGCGCAGGGCCGCCTGGCCGATGTCGCCGAGATCGCGGTCGTCGGCGGCGGCATGGCGGCGGACGGCAGCGTCGGCGGCGAGGCGATCGTCAGCCCCTGCGGCCGATGCCGTCAGGTCATCAACGAGGCCGAACAGATGGCCGGCCGCACCCTGGCCATCTATTGCGTCGCGCCCGAAGGTGACGGCCTGGTCGAACATCGCGTTGCCGACCTGTTGCCCCACGCCTTCGGCCCGGCCGACCTTGGCATCACCCCTGCACAGAAGAGCTGACAGACCCATGTCCATCCTTTCCGACCGCTGGATCCGCAAGCAGGCCCAGTCGAACCGCATGATCGAGCCGTTCGTAGAGAATCAGCGCCGCGACGGCTGCATCAGCTATGGCCTGTCCTCCTATGGCTATGACGCGCGCGTCGCCGACGAGTTCAAGATCTTCACCAATGTCGACAGCGCCGTGGTCGATCCCAAGGATTTCGCCGCCAACAGCTTCGTCGACCGCAAGACCGACGTCTGCATCATCCCGCCCAACAGCTTCGCCCTTGCCCGCACGGTCGAATATTTCCGCGTGCCGCGCGACGTGCTGGTGATCTGCCTTGGCAAATCCACCTATGCCCGCTGCGGCATCATCGTGAACGTCACGCCGCTGGAGCCGGGCTGGGAAGGCCATGTGACGCTGGAATTTTCCAATACCACGCCGCTGCCCGCCAAGATCTATGCCAATGAAGGCGCCTGCCAGTTCCTGTTCCTGCAGGGCAACGAGCCTTGCGAGGTCAGCTATGCCGACCGGGCCGGAAAATATATGGGACAGCAGGGCGTGACATTGCCGCGCCTGTGACGCTGTGGCAGCATCGCGGGCCATGAAGCGCACATGGCCCTCCCGATGCTGAGATTTCTGCGCCGATCCGACGACCAGGACGGGCTGCCTCCCAGTGTGGGGGATGACTGGCGCGTCTATGCGATCGGCGACATTCATGGTCGGCTCGACCTGCTCGACCATCTGCTCGGCATGCTCGCCGCCGACGATGCGCTGCGGCCTGGAAAGCGCCGGTGCCTCATCCTGCTCGGCGACCTGATTGATCGCGGGCCACATTCGGCCCAGGTGATCGAACGGGTCCGGGCACTGCACGGATCGGGCAGCGACATCCGGCTGCTCAAGGGCAATCATGAAGAGATTTTCGTCATGGCTGCGCGCGGCGATCAGGGCGCGGTCGGCTTCTTCCGGCGGATCGGCGGCATGCAAACGCTCGCCAGCTACGGCCTGCCGTTTTCGCTGAGCGCCGACATGGATGATGGGGCGATCGCCCACTGGATGCTGAACCATGTTCCGCGCGCGGATGTCGACTTCCTCGACAGCTTCGTCGATCATCTGACGGTCGGCGACTATCTGTTCGTCCATGCCGGCATCCGCCCCAGGGTGCCGATCGCCGAGCAGCGACCGTCGGACCTGCGCTGGATACGCGGCGACTTCCTCAACCATGGCGGACGGCATGACAAGATGGTCGTCCATGGCCATAGCATCACGCTGGAGGTCGAAAATCTGGCCAATCGCATCGGCATCGATACCGGCGCCTATTATTCCGGCCGGCTGACCGCCATCGGCCTGGAGGGCGCGGATCGCTGGTTCCTTCAGACCGGCGAGACCTGAGCCCTTCCAGAGCAACTGCCATGGCCTGGCGCTTTTGTTGCCGGTCCATGGCGGATCGCCCGCCATATTTCGTTCCCATGACCAACGGCAAAAAATGCCGACCAGCAGGGGACATATCATGCAGAAACGCCATGTTCTGGCGGGGCTTTCGCTCGCCACATGCCTTGTTGCGCCGACCCAACTGCTTGCCGCCCCTGCGCCGGACACGAACCTGTCGCAGCGGCACAAATTCTCCATCCCGTCGCAGCCCCTGAGCGGCGCGCTGCGGGCACTGTCGGCGCAGGCCGGCATTCGCATCCTGTTCCCCTATGACGAAGTCGCCAATATCCGCAGCCGCCGGGTCGAAGGATGGCTGAGCACCGACGATGCGCTCAGCCAGTTGCTGGCCGGCACCGAATTGCGCCGATCCCCGGCCGGCGCCGGCGTCATCGCCCTTATCATCCCGCCCAACCGCAGCGCGGTGCGCCGCCGCCCGCTGGCGATCCAGTTCGCCCAGGCGAGCGGCACCGCTACGCTCGATGGCCTCGCCATGGCGCCTGCGCCGGAGCCGGCAGCGGAATCCGCGCCCATCATCGTCACCGGCACCCGCCAGACGACCCGCACCGTCGCCGAAAGCCTGGCGCCGATCGACGTGCTGGGCGAAAAGGATCTGGAAGCCAGCGGCAAGCAGTCGGTGCGCGACCTGCTGGGCACGCTGGTGCCGTCGATCAACGTGTCGAACAACGGCGCCGGCGCCAGCTGGGCGGTGCGCACTTTGTCGCTGCGCGGCCTGGGCGGCGACCAGTTGCTGGTGCTGGTCAATGGCAAGCGACGGCACAATACCGCCACCCTGTTCATCAACGGGTCGGTCCAGAATGGCCAGTCGCCGCCGGACCTGGACCTGATCCCCGGCAATGCGATCCAGCGGATCGAGGTGCTGCGCGACGGCGCGTCGGCCCAATATGGGTCGGATGCGATCGCCGGCGTCGTCAACATCATCCTGAAGAACGACACCCAGGGCGGCGCGGCGCTGACCATGGGCAGCACCGCCGACAATGGCGGCTGGCAGGGCCGCTGGCAGATCGACAAGGGTTTCGCGATCGGGCCGGACGGCGGCTATATCCACCTGTCGGGCGAAGGCGTGCTGCAGGACAATACGGTGGTGAACAGCAGTCCGATCACCAGCAATCCCTTCTACCCCACCGGCGACGCGCGCAATGCCGACCCGGACCGCATCCGCGCCAGATATGGCCAGCCGCAGGTGATCGGCGGCAATGCCAGCTATGACGCGATGATGCCGGTCGGCGGCGACATGGAGCTGTACAGCTTCGGTACCTACTCCAAGCGGCATGCCGCCGGCTGGCTGACCTATCGCAATCCGGCGGCGCTCAACAACATCCTGGAGATTTACCCCGAGGGCTATATCCCGCGCATCCACGTCTATGACGAGGATTTTCAGGTCGCCGGCGGCCTGCGCGGCGAGATTGGCGGCGGCATTCATGTCGACCTGTCGACCAGCTACGCGCAGGACGAGGTCAAATATGCGCAGACCACATCGCTCAATCCCTCCATGGGGCCGGCCAGCCCGACCCATTTCTATCTCGGCAAGATCCGCTTCGACGAATGGACCAGCAATCTCGACTTCAGCAAGGAACTGGACATCGGCCTTGCCGGCCCGCTGTCCGTCGCGGTCGGCGCCGAATATAAGAAGAACAAGTTCCTGATCGGTCCGGGCGACCCGGAATCCTATATCGATGGCGGCTATGTCTCGCCGGCCGGCAGCTGGTTCGCGGGGGCGACGCGGACCGGGGTCGGGTCGCAGGGCGTCACCGGATTCCTGCCCGAAGGATCGGGTAGCTGGAGCCGCGACAACTGGAGCGCATACATCAACCTGGAAGGCCAGATCGTCGAGGGGCTGGAGTTCGGCCTGGCCGGGCGGCACGAGGATTATTCCGACTTCGGCACCACCGATACCGGCAAGGCGTCGCTGCGCATCGAGCCGTTTCGCGACTTTGCCATTCGCGGCACCGCCAGCACCGGCTTTCGCGCGCCGACGCTGCAGCAGCAACATTATGCCTCCTCCTCCACGATCAACGTCACCGTCAACGGCGTGAACCAGCTGCTGCCGGTGCAGGCGCTGCCGGTAGATGGCGTCGCCGCGCGAGCGCTGGGGGCGCAGCCGTTGAAGCCCGAAAAATCGACCAACTTTTCCGCCGGCATCGTCCTGACCCCGGCGCCCAATTTCAACGTCACGGTCGATGCCTATCAGATCAAGGTCAGGGACCGTATCCTGCTGTCCGAAACGCTGAGCGGCACGGTGGTCATGAACGCGCTGGCGGCAGCGGGCATCCAGGGCATTGCCGGCGGCCTCATCTTCTCCAACGCGGCCGACACGCGCACCCGCGGCCTCGACATCGTCAGCACCTATCGGGCCGGGCTGGGCGACCTTGGCACCGCGACGATCAGCCTGTCGGCCAATTTCAACAAGACCATCTTCACCCATATCGACCCGGTCCCCGACGAAATTGCCGCATCCGGGCTGGTGCTGATCGGCCGGGCCAAGCAGGGCGACCTTTCCGAAGGCACGCCGCGCGACAAGCTGATCGGCAACATCCTGTGGGAAAAGGGCGATTTCAACCTGAACCTGCGTGCCACCCGCTATGGCAAAATCTATCAGCGGGCGAGCGCCGCCGTCTATCATCCCGAGGATTTTGCCGCCTGCACCGCCGGTAGCACCGGCTGCACCCTGGGCTATGTCGACGAGAAGCTAAGCCCCAAGACGATCCTCGACCTCGAACTGGGCTACAAGCTGACCCAAGGGGTCAAGCTGTCGGTCGGCGCCAATAATCTGCTCAACACCTATCCCAACAAATTGAAGCCCGTGAACCGGACGGCCGGGAGCCTCTACAATGCCTATGCCCCCTATGGGATCAGCGGCGGTTTCTATTATGGCCGACTGAACCTGGAATTCTGACGCGACAGTTGAAAGTTCACAGTGTCGTGCGACGCCAAATCAGCCGTTTTCACGGCCTGGCGCGCCCGCCACGCGTCCCTGACGCGCCACCGAAGCGACAGTGACGCAACGGTGAAGCGACATCGAAGCGACAGTCAGGCGACAGCGAAGCGGCAGTTAGCGCCAGCCGGCCGCCTGCGCTGCCCGCTCGCCCTGCGCATCGGCAGGAGCGCCGTCGATCAGGCCGTCGATGGTAGCGAGAAGGCGCGGATCGGCCGAGGCGGCCTGACGATATTCGCTCGTCTCGCCTTTGCCGGGCACCGCCTGCAGCAATTGCCAGCCGGCATCGGTGCGGCAGGCAACGCCCGCCATGGCCGCGCCGTCGAAGCTGCGGCACCAGCCTCCGCCCTTGCGCCGGAAGCTGAGCCCGATGCGGACCGAGCCATCCTCCCCGGCCGAGGCCAGTTGACTGTCGAGCGCGGTGGCGAGCGATCCCTGTGCCAGCATCGCGCCGTCCTTTACCGCAATCGGCCCTGCCGGCCCGCCCGACATATGGCCGATGCCAAGGCCCAGCAGCAGGCTGGCGGCGATCGCGCCGCCCGTCGCCCACGCCCAGCGCCGCGACGGCCGGGCGATCGGCACCACCGTCGGCGGCGCCAGCATGGCCTGCATCGACGCGGGCACATCCTCCTGCGCGATCGGCGCGAAATGGCCGGCCAGCCGTGCGCGCAGCCGGCGATGCTGCTCCAGCCGGGCGGCCAGCGCGGGATCGTCCGCCACGGCGCGGTCAACCCGCCGCCGCGTCACCTCGTCCAGTTCGCCATCCACCCAGGCGATCAGCATGGCTTCGTCAATGTCGGTCATGCCGCTTCCCCCAAGAGTTCGATGAGCGCGCCGCGACCGCGCACCAGTCGCGAGGTCAGCGTGCCCATCGGTATGTTCAATATCGCAGCCGCCTCCTTGTAGGACAGCCCCTCCACCAGCACGAGCGCGATTGCCTCGCGCTGTTCGGGCGGCAATGCCTGCATCGCCCGATCGACGTCGGACAGGGTCATGGCCTGTTCCACCGCCTTGTCGCCCGCATAGCCGACATCGGCCCCCGCCTCTTCCGGGGCGAAGGTTTTGGCGGCGCGCTGCCGCGCGCGGCCCTCATCGATCCAAAGATTGCGCATGATCCGATACATCCAGCTGTCGAGCCGCGTGCCCGGTTGCCACTGGTCGCGGGCGCGCAGCCCCTTTTCCAGTGCCGCCTGGCACAGATCGTCGCCATCGGCGCGATCATGCGACAGGCTGGCGGCAAAACGCCGCAGCCGGGGCAGGATCGCCAGCAGGTCGCGCTCGAACGACATTATGTCTCCAACATATTCTTACAGGGATGAAACGTCCCTGCCCGGCCGTTTCATCCTTCAGAAAGTCCAGCAACCGGAATTTTTTTGACGATGGACGATTTTGACGCTGAAAAGGCCGGCGATGACCGGCGGGAAGAGACAGAGATGAGATGGATGCGCCCGTTGCTGATCGCGGGGCTGTGGCTGGCGGCACCGGGTGCGCAGGCGCAATTGCTGCCCGCCCCGGCCGCCGGGACGTTGGGGGGCGGTGCGCTGGGCGGGGTCGGCCAGATAGTGCCCGACACGCTCGACCGGCTGGGCGGTATCGTCGATCAGAGTGGACTGGACCGGCTGTCACCGGCACGTCTGGCCGATCGGCTGGCGGCAGCGCGCACGGCGCGGATCGACGCGCTGCTGCGCCAGCATGGCGACGCGGTCGAACTGGATGACCGGCGAGAGCCGGCGCGGCGCGGCATCATCCTGCTGACGGGGGCGGACGCGGCCGCGATCGAGACGCTGCGTGCGGCCGGCTATGGCGTGGAACGGATCGAGGCCGAGGGGATCGACATGGCGATCACCCGCCTGACCGTGCCGGACGGACAGAGCCTGGCGCGGGCGCTGCGCAGCGTGCGCAAGATCGCGCCCAAGGCGCAGGCGAGCGCCGACAATCTCTATTTCCCGAGCGGCGCGGCTGCGGAGGGACGATCCGCTACACTGGCGGGCCATGGCAGTGTCGGGCGCGGCGCGGCGGGCCTGATCGATGGCGGCGTGGCCGCCCATCCCGCGCCGGCCGGCGCGGTCGGGCAGCGCGGGCTCGCCGCGGGCCAGCGCCCATGGCACGGCGGTCGCGTCGCTGATCGGCGGATATGGCAGCGTGAAGGGCGCCGCGCCGGGCACGCCGCTGCTGGTCGCCGATGTCTATGGCGACGATCCGGCCGGCGGCAGCAGCTTTGCCATCGTCCGCGCGCTGGGCTGGATGGCGGCGCGCGGCGCGAAGGTAGTGACCATCAGCCTGGTCGGGCCGGACAATCCCTTGCTGGCCGGGGCGATCCGGCTGGTGCGCGACAAGGGGGTTATGCTGGTCGCGGCGGTCGGCAATGACGGCCCCGCCGCCCCGCCCGCCTACCCCGCATCCTACCCGCAGGTGATCGCGGTGACCGGCGTGGACGGGCGTGGACGGCTGCTGCCCGAGGCCGGGCGTGCGGCCCATGTCGATTTCGCCGCGCCCGGTGCGGACATGATGGCCGCCGACATGGCGGGCGGCCGGGACAAGGTGCGCGGCACATCCTTTGCGGCGCCTTTGGTGGCCGGGCGGCTGATGGCTGGCGGATCGGTCGAGGCGCTGCGGCGGGAGGCAAAACCCGGTCGCGGCAAGGGCTATGGCGCCGGCATATTGTGCGACACCTGCAGAAATATTGATTGAATTTCCGTATCTTGCGAGAAAGATTCAGACGTCCGGGATTAAAGCGAAACGCCCCGCCGTTGTCCTGTCATCGGATCAAGATGACCAAGGAGACGGTCCATGAAGACGCAGATTATCATCGCAACCGCCTGCCTCGCGGCGCTCACCACGGCCCCCGCCTCGGCCCAATTGCTGGGCGGCGGCGGCCTGGGTGGTGGGCTTGGCGGTGGCGGCCTGGGCGGCATGACCGGCGGCCTGGGCGGCACGCTGGGCGGTTCCTTCGGCGGATCGGGGAGTCTCGATCGCAGCATCGACCTCGACAATGGCCGGGTCGGTGCCAGCGGCAACGGCAATGGCCGCGCCGAAGGATCGGCAAGCCGTCGTGGCAAGAGCCGCTCGGCCAGCGGATCGGGATCGGCCAGCGGCAATCTGGCGGTCGATACGCTGGGCACCAGCGATGTGACCAGCGCGGCCGATGCGGCGCGCAGCCGGGCGAGCGACACGGTCGGCGCCGCACGGGACCGGGCGGAAAGCGGCGTCGCGACGGCGCGTGATCGGGCGAGCAGCACCGTGGCATCGGCCCGTGACCGGGCAGGCAGCACGGTTGCCACCGCGCGGGATCGGGCGGGCTCGACGGCCGGCGGCGCGCGATCAGCGGCGGGCAATGTCGCGGGCAGCGCGACCAATGCCGTCGGCAGCGCTGCCTCGATCGACGCCAGCGGGCAGGTTTCGGGCAGTGGCGAGACCCATGGCAGCACAAGCCAGCCGCAGAGCGAGGCCGCTACCCCTTCATCTTCCGATCAGGCGACCGATTGACCCCATAACCCCGTAGCCGTCGCCTGACGGAAACGGCCGGCGATCCCCATCGGATCGCCGGCCGCATCATGTCCGCAATCGGGCGACGGGATCAGCTGGATGCGACCACCATGGCGCGGGCGCGATCGGTCGCCGCGCGCTTGTCCCCCGCCAGTTTCTTGACCTCGGCGGCGACCACCGCGAAGCCACGCCCGGCCTCGCCCGCCCGTGCCGCCTCGATCGTGGCGTTGAGGGCGAGGAGATTGGTCTGGTTGGCGATGCCGCTGATCGTCTCGACAATATCGACCAGCCCGTCGACCGTGCTCTTGAGTTCCGCGCGCAAGATCTTGGACGGGGTGGTATCGGTCGCAATTTTGAGGATGCGCTCGACCTTCCCATTGGAATCCAGCACCGGATTATAAGTAGCCTGCAGCCAGACCTCGCGCCCGTCCCGTCCAAGCCGGCAATATTCACCGGCATCAAAATCGCCCCGCGCCAGCTTCTCCCAGAAATTGGCATAGACAGCCGAACGCGCCAGCTCCTCATCGCAGAACATGCGATGATGCCGGCCAGCAATTTCGTGCAGCGCATAGCCCATGGTGGTCAGGAACAGGTCGTTCGCCCACAACACCGTACCATCCGGTGCAAACTCGATCACCGCCTGCGAACGGCAGATGGCGTCCCAGACGGCATCGCGGCTATGTGGATGAATGGACTGGGCCATCAGCGTGAAAACTCCTTCCTGCCTGACGTAGCGGAAGGCAGTAAACATCGCTTTAAATTTTACATAAATTACATGTTTTGTCACAATCATGCGAGCACGGAAAAGGCCGGCTATCCCATCGGACCGCCGGCCTTTCCACCCCCTGACATGCAATCAGCGGTCGATCAGGCAACCCGCGCTTCGAGCGCCTCGACCTCATCGGGATCGCGCAGCACATAGCCGCGGCCCCAGACGGTCTCGATATAATTGTCGCCGCCGCAGGCCAGCGCCAGCTTCTTGCGCAGCTTGCAGATGAAGACGTCGATGATCTTGAGTTCGGGCTCGTCCATGCCGCCATAGAGATGGTTGAGGAACATCTCCTTGGTGAGGGTCGTGCCCTTGCGGAGCGAAAGCAGCTCCAGCATCGCATATTCCTTGCCGGTCAGATGGACGCGGTTGCCGTCCACTTCCACGGTCTTCGCGTCGAGGTTCACCGCCAGCTTGCCGGTGCGGATGACCGACTGCGAATGGCCCTTCGAGCGGCGGACCACGGCATGGATGCGCGCAATCAGTTCCTCGCGATGGAACGGCTTGGTGACATAATCGTCGGCGCCGAAGCCGAAGGAACGGACCTTGCTGTCCATTTCGGCGACGCCCGACAGGATCAGCACCGGGGTCTGCACCCGTGCCGCCCGCAGCTTTTTCAGCACGTCATAGCCGTGCATGTCGGGCAGGTTCAGGTCGAGACAGATGATGTCATAGTCGTACAGCTTGCCGAGATCGAGGCCCTCTTCCCCGAGATCGGTGGTGTAGACATTGAAGCCCTCGGTCGTGAGCATAAGCTCGATCGCCTTGGCGGTGGTCGGTTCGTCCTCAATCAGCAGCACGCGCATTGGAAGCCCCTTCGTGTCGCAGGTCCGTTCACCCCACCAGAACGGTTTCTGCTCGCAATCATTAACCAAAAAACTTCTGAAGGACAAAGGTTAATTTTTCGCTAACCCGCAGGAATCCGCGAGTCGTATAAAAACGAATCTATTTACAAAGCGTTGACCCCGTAACGAAGCCCGCCGAGTCAAGCTGGATTACGGGATGAAACGAGCAAAGTCCTGCCCTGGTTCCCCCTTTCGCACGGGCGATCCACGGCCGTCACAAGGCGGAAATTTGCACTTCGTAAACCAGCCTCAGCAACCATGGTGGCGGGTCAGGAAGTCGAGCAGCGCCTCCACCCGTGCCGGCCGCAGCCGCGAGGGCGGCGTCACCAGATGCAGGCCGAAGGGCGGCGGCCGCCAGTCGAGCAAAATCTCCTCCAGCTCGCCCGAGCGGATCGCATCGCCAACGATGAAATCGGGCAAACGGGCGATGCCGACGCCCAGCCGCAGCGCGGGCATCATCGCCTCGCCGCTGTTGACGGTGATGCGCGGGCGGACCTGCACCGTGACATTCTGCTGCCCCGGCCCGGTGAAGCGCCAGACATCGGGCGCGGTGACGTTGGAATAGCAGAGGCAGTCATGGCTGCCGAGGTCGGACGGATGGGTCGGACGGCCGCGCTCGGCCAGATAGGCGGGCGAGGCGACGACATGCATATGGACGTCGGCCAGCCGGCGCGCGCGCAGCGAACTGTCAGGCATGTCGGCGATGCGGATGGTGGCGTCGAGGCCGAGTTCGACGATGTCGATCTTGGCATCGGACAGATGCAGGTCGACATCGACCAGCGGATTTTCCTTGGTGAACTGCGCGATCAGCGGCGCGATCCGCAGCAGGCCGAAATTCATCGGCGCACCCAGCCGCACCGTGCCGGAGAGTTCGGCGGTCTCGTCGCGCGCAGCCTCCTCCGCCGCCTGCCCTTCGGCCAGGATGCGCTGGGCATGATCGGCAAGGCGCCGGCCGCTCTCGGTCAGCGCCAGGCGGCGACTGGTGCGGCTGAACAGGCTGGTGTCGAGATGCTGCTCCAGACGGGTCACCGCCTTGGATACGGTGGCCTTGGAGACGCTGAGCGCCTTGGCCGCGTCGGTAAAGCTGCGATGTTCGACCACGGCGGCGAACATCGCCCAGGCCTCGAAATCAGGTAGGCGCATAGGGAAACAATCCGTTTCAACACTGCTTATTCAAGAAACGAACCTGATCGCTAGATTGTCGGAAAGCAAGCCGGAAGCATCCGGCATCGCAATCGAAAGGCAGACCCCATGAGCACGACAACCGCGAGCCGCATCGAGCGCCGCCCGTTCGCGTCGCTCGGCCATGCCGACCATGGCTGGCTGAACGCACGGCACCATTTTTCCTTCGCCAATTACTATGATCCCGCCCGCATGGGCTGGGGCGCGATCCGGGTATGGAACGACGACGAGATCGGTCCGCGCTCGGGCTTTCCGCCCCACCCGCACAGCGACATGGAGATCATCACCTATGTCCGCACCGGCGCGATCACCCACCAGGACAGCCTGGGCAACAAGGGCCGCACCGAGGCGGGCGACGTCCAAGTGATGTCGGCCGGCACCGGTATTCGCCACGCCGAATATAATCTGGAGGACGAGACCACCACGCTGTTCCAGATCTGGGTCATTCCCCGGTCGGTCGGCGGGTCGCCCAGTTGGGGCGCCAAGCCCTTCCCGAAGGGCGATCGCTCTGGCAAGCTGGTCGTGCTGGCCAGCGGCCATGACGAGGACAAGGAAGCGCTGCGCATCCGGGCCGACGCCCGGTTGCTGGGCGGCACGATCAAGGCCGGCGACAGCGTGACCTATCAGGCCGGCGAAGGTCGCCATCTCTATCTGGTCCCGGCGACGGGCCGGATCGAGATTGACGGCCAGACCTTCGAGGCACGGGACGGCGCGGCCATCATCGGCGGCGCGCCCATCACCATCACCGCGGTCGAGGACAGCGAGATCGTCCTGGTCGACAGCGAATAGACATGACGCTTACGCACCGGTCCGTCATCCCCTCCCCCCGACGGACCGGTCCGGGTCGCCCGCATGCTCCCTCCCTTGTGCGGGCGACCACCCTTTCAACCTTTCAGTTTCAGATGAGGAGACGTGACAATGGCTAAGGTTCTGGTTCTCTATTATTCGTCCTACGGGCATATCGAAACGATGGCCAAGGCCATGGCCGAAGGCGCAGCCGCCGCCGGCGCGCAGGTCGACATCAAGCGCGTGCCCGAAACCGCACCGCTGGAAGTCGCAAAGGCTGCCCATTTCAAGCTGGACCAGGACGCCCCGGTCGCGACCGTCGCCGAACTGGCCGACTATGACGCGATCATCATCGGCACCGGCACCCGCTTTGGCCGCATGTCGAGCCAGATGGCGGCCTTCCTGGATCAGGCCGGCGGTCTGTGGGCGCGCGGCGCGCTCAACGGCAAGGTCGGTGGCGCCTTCACCTCGACCGCGTCTCAGCATGGCGGCCAGGAAGTCACCCTCTTCTCGATCATCACCAACCTGCTGCATTTCGGCATGACGATCGTCGGCCTGGACTATGGCTTTGCCGGCCAGATGGGCGTCGACAAGGTGCGCGGCGGTTCGCCCTATGGCGCGACCACCCTGGCCGATGGCGACGGCAGCCGCCAGCCGAGCGAGGAAGAGCTCGACGGCGCCCGCTATCAGGGCCGCCGGATCGCCGAAACCGCGATCAAGCTGCACGGTTAATCGCCGCCCGCGCCGTCTGGGGGACGCAGCCTGGCTGCGTTCTTCGGTCGCATGGGTGCGCCATCAGGTTGTTGGGAGCTGGCACGCCGGGACTGCGCGCCAGCTCCTTTTGCGTTTTATTATCCCAGCGTCTTGGGCGTGACCCAGACTTCGACCGGGGTGATGAACTTGCCCGGTGCGGGCTTGCCGACGACGACGCGGTCGGCGGTGACCAGTTCGCCATTTTCAAGGTTCAGCGACACCCAGGGCTTGGGCATGCGCTCGAACTTCATCTTCTGGATGGGCTGGCCGGTGGCCGTGTTCATGATGGTGGCAATGATAGACATAGGGCGCGGCCGCTAGCGCCTGCCCCTGCCCCCTGTCCAGAGCCGGAATCGGCAAAATATTTTCGCCCCTCGCGAAAAAAGTTGCTGCCCATGTCACATCGGGCACGGCCGTCTCGTCATGTCAGCAATAGCAAGCAAAGGAGCTGTATCATGACCGACAAGATCAATCCCTATGCCGCCGCGCCGCAGCTGATGAAGAGCTGGACCGCGCTGTCCACCGCTGTCGCCGACAGCCTGGAGCCGAGCCTGATCGAACTGGTGAAGATCCGTTCGTCGCAGATCAACGGCTGCGCCAATTGCATCAACATGCATACGTACGAAGCGCGCGAGAAGGGCGAGACCGAACAGCGCATCTACCTGCTGTCGGCCTGGCGCGAGGCGCCCTGCTACACCGACCGCGAGCGCGCCGCGCTGGCCTGGACCGAGGCGCTGACCGAGATTGCCAAGGGCCATGCCCATGAGGCCGCCAAGGAGGCGCTCAACTGGGAATTCACCGAGGAGGAACAGGTCAAGCTGACCCTGATGATCAACATCATCAATGGCTGGAACCGCATCGCCGTCGGCTTCAACCTCTGGTACGACATGCCGATGAAGGCAGCAGCCTGATGGCGCGGGGGACGCAGACGGACGCGGCGGCGCGCTTCGACCCGCTGCGTCCCCGCCTGATCCGGGTCGCCTATCGCATGCTGGGATCGGTCGCCGATGCCGAGGATGTGGTGCAGGATGCCTTCATTCGCTGGATGGGCACCGACCGCAACGCGGTGCGCGAGCCCGAAGCCTTTCTCCGCCGCATCGTCACCCGGCTCTGCCTGGACCAGATGAAGTCGGCGCGGGCGCAGCGCGAAACCTATGTCGGCCCCTGGCTGCCCGAGCCGGTGGTCGAGGAAGCGGACGAGGAAGAGGATGTCACCCTGCCGCTGATGCTGGCATTGGAGCGACTGTCGCCGCTGGAGCGGGCCGCCTTCCTGCTGCACGATGTGTTCGGCCTCGCCTTTGACGAGGTGGCCAGGACCATCCAGCGCGATGCCGCCGCCTGTCGCCAGCTTGCCGCCCGCGCGCGCGATCATGTCCGCGACGCGCGCCCCCGTTTCCAGATCGAGAAACAGTGCGGGCTGGAGATTGCCGGCGCCTTCTTCGCCGCGTCGCGCAGCGGCGACATGAGCACATTGGGCGCGCTGCTGGCGCAGGATGTCAGCTTCCACAGCGATGGCGGCGGCAAGCGCCCGGCCGCGATCCGCCCGGCGATCGGCCATGGCCAGGTGATGCAGGTCCACAAGGCGCTGGCCGTGCTGTTCGGCAAATATGGGTCGACCCTGCTGCGCACCTGCATGGTGAACGGCCTGCCCGGCTTCGTCACCCGCGAGGCCGATGGCGAGTTGCAGACCACCGCGCTCGACATTCAGGACGGCCAGGTGACCGCTATCTACATCATGCGCAACCCGGACAAGCTGCGCCATCTCCATTGAATGCTTAATCGCCGGATAAGCCCGTTCCTTGTCAAAATCGCAGCCCCTGCCGCGCCATGCCCGGATCGGGGACCGGGAGCGAAACAGAGATGGTTGGTGCGATCGGCGGCTCGGGCAATGGCTGGGGCCAGTTCAAGAAGGCGATGGAAGAATTTGCCGAAAAGGTTCGGCAGGGGAACCAGAATAGCGGCAGCACGACAGCGAAAGTGACAGAGGCGAGCACACCGGCGGCCACCACGCCGGTTGCGGCCAGCGAGCCGGTCGCCAGCGTCCAGCCGGCGGTCGAAACGACACCAACTGCCGCAGCGACCGCGCCGACGCCGGTGATCGCGAGCGAACCTGCGGTCGTCGTCAGCGACAGCGTTGCCCTGTCACCTTCGCTGTCGCCCCTGACCTATAGCGCGCCCACGCCGGCACCGCGATCGCAGGTCGTCGCGGCGCCGGAAACCACGCTCGACACGCAATTGTCCGACGCGGGCTATTATGCGTCACCGGCGGCATCGGCCGTCGCCGACCCGGTCGCCCCCGCCCAGCAGGAGGATGCCGCCGCGCTGAGCCAGGCGCAGGTCATCGCCCAGGCCGCCTACGCCCTGGTCGCCCGCGCCGGCGAGGATCATCGGCTGTCGCTGATCCAGCAGGGATGACGCCCCGCGCCGTCAGCGCGCCAGATAGCCGCCATCGACCGGATAATAGGTTCCGGTCATGAAGGAGGCGCGGTCGGACAGGAGGAAGCTGGTCATGGCAGCGATCTCCTCCGGGCGCGCCAGCCTGTCGAACGCATGCAGGCCGGCGAGGACCGCCCGTTCCCCATCGGTCATGGTCTTGCCGAGCGCCGGGGTCTCGACAAAGGCCGGCCCGACCGCATTCACCCTGATACCCTGGCCAGCATAGTCGAGCGCGGCGGTCTTGGTCATGCCGACGACCGCATGCTTGGACGTCACATAGGCGGCGGAACCGGCCCAGCCGACCGCGCCCAGGATCGAGGCCATGTTGACGATCGCGCCGCCACCGGATTTCAGCATCGCCGGGATCTGATATTTCATGCCGTAGAAGACGCTGTGCAGATCGACGCCGACGACCCGGTGCCAGTCATCGATGGCGATGTCGGCCAGCGGTGTGGACGGCGCGCCGATCCCGGCATTATTGACCGCCAGATGCAGTCCGCCGAAGGTTTCGACGGCGAAGTCGACACTGGCGCTGACCGCCTGTGCATCGCTGACATCGACCTTGAAGGCGCGCGCCCGATCCTCGCCACAGGATTGCGCGAGACGCTGCGCCCCCGCTTCGTCGAAATCGGCGATGACGACCTTCGCCCCTTCCGCCAGCAAATCCTTCACCACCGCTTCGCCGATGCCCGATGCACCGCCGGTGACGATCGCGACCCGATCCTGAAACAACGCCATTCCAACTGCTCCTTGATTATCGCCGCCGGGCGACGGCATGACCGATGGGAAATAAACTCGACTCAAAGTATCCGGTGCCGTATCCTTTTATACCGGAGCCGAATGGAAGGAAAGCAGGGATGGCCGCCGACACCAGCCAGCGGGCTGACGGATCAGGGAGCGACGGATCGGCGCGGCCGACCGGCCGGCCATCGCGCGAGGCGGCCGAACAGATTGAAGCGACGATGCTGGATGCGGCATTGGCGACCTTCATCGAGGCCGGTTTCCAGGGGGCCAGCATGGAGGCCATCGCCCGCCGCGCCGGGGTGACCAAGCGCACCCTCTATCGCCGCGCCCGGACCAAGTCGGACCTGTTCGTCGAGGTGGTCGAGCGCCTGGCCCGCCAGTCGGGCATGCCCAATCTGGCGCGGGTCGAGGCCGGTCCACTGGAACAGCGCTTGCAGGCGGCGGGCGAGATATTGCTCGGCTGGCTGCTCAATCCCCATGCGATCGCGCTATATCGCATGATCGTGGCGGAGGCGGCGCGTCAGCCGGGGCTGGCGCTCAGCGTCGATGGCCCGTTCCAGCGGGCGAGCACGGCGATCGCGGCCATCCTGGCCGAGGATGGCGGCCGGCCGGCAGAGACGGTCAGGCTGGGCGCGGACATGTTCGTGCGGCTGGTTGCCGGCGAGGCGCTGGACCGGGCGGCGCAGGGGATCGAGCCGGCCGGCGTTTCAGACCGGACGCATGCGCGCGCCATGGCGGCCATCGCCTTTTTCCTGGCAGGCTGGCGATCCTGGCCAGCGTCGGCGCCGTCCTTGTCCTAGAGCATCCAGCGGCTGAGCCGGGGCGACAGGCGGATGAGGTGCCACAGGGCGAAGGGCGCCAGCAGGGCGAGCGCGAGCAGCCAGGGCCTGGCCAGATAGGGCGTGCCATAATGGATGATCGCGACGTGCAGATACATGATGACCAGTGACGCCCGGCCGATCGCGGCGAGCGGTCCTGCCACCGGCGCGATGCGAGCGGACAGGCGGAAGAGCAGTAGCGACGTCGCAATGCCCGACCCGATCGAGAGCAAGGGCCAGCCATAGTCGGCCGCCTTCATGTTGAGCGTCGGCAGCCAGCCGACCAGCCCCGCCAGCGCGAGCAGGCCGAGCGGCGCGATCCAGAGGTTGCGCCAGTGCAGCCGGGGCCAGAGCGCACCGACCCAGAGCAGGATCATCGCCATCGGCACGCTCAGCAGGCCGAGCGGCGAAGCCGGCGTCATCCAGCCCAGCCCCTCCGCCAGCACCAGCAGTCCCGGCATCAGGATCAGCCAGCGCCGGTCGAGCGGATCGGGCCAGCGGTTGAGCACCAAGTTGAACAGGATGCGCGCCAGCATCAGGCAGGGCACGAACCAGAAGATGGTATAGGGGCCGCGCAGCCAATAGCCGCCGAGCAGGATCGGCAGCAGATCGCGCGGCCATTGATGGAAGATCGGCAGATTGCCCTTGGCCGGTTCGATGATCTGATCGGCCAGGATCAGCAGCGCAAGGAAGACCGCATAGGGGCGCATCTGGCCGAGCAACTGGCGCCGGGTGAAGGACCCGGCGGGATGCGGGCGCGAGAGCATGCCCGACAGCAGGAAGAAGAGCGGCATGTGGAAGCTGTACATGGCGTCGCGCAAAGCGCCGCGCGTCCAGACATGGCCGACCACCACGGCGATGATGCCGATGCCGCGCGCGACATCGACCCAGTCGAGCCGCTGCGGCGCATGTTGACAGGCAAGGCCCCTATTCTCCATCGGTTCCACGCCCTATAGGATGCGACGTGGGCGTCAATCGCCCAGCCAGATTACCCGGACGCCAGATTTCCCGATCGGATTGATATTTGACCCTGCTTAGCGACAAAGTGCTGTTCATCGATGGCGAGGCCATCATCCTCGACAAGCCGGCCGGCCTGCCGGTCGACGCGCCGCGCGACGGATCGATTGCCCTCGAAAACCACCTCGCCTCGCTGACCTTCGGCTTCCAGCGCTGGCCGCTGGCGGTCCACCGGCTGGACCGCGACACCAGCGGCTGCCTGCTGCTGGCGCGCAATCCCAAGGCGCACAAGCGCTTTGCCGCCGCGTTCGAGGCCGGCACGGTCGAGAAGCGCTATGTCGCGGTGCTGGAGGGCGTGCCCGAGGCAGATGAGGGCACGATCGAATTGTCGCTCAAGAAGGTCAGCACCCAGGCCCAGGGCTGGCGCATGATCGCGGCCAAGGCGGGCAAGCCCGCCGTCACCCACTGGCGCAAGCTGGCGGTGAAGGACGGCCGCGCGCTGATCGCCTTCACGCCGGAAACCGGCCGCACCCACCAGATCCGCGTCCATGCCCAGCATGGACTGGGCTTCGGCATTGTCGGCGACCCCGTCTATGGCGACGGCGAAGGCGCGATGCTGCTGCACAGCCGGTTCCTGAGCGTGCCGCGCGGCGACAACAAGCCGCCCGCGCAGGCGACCGCGCCGCTGCCGCAAAGCTTCGTCGATGCAGGCTTCGGCCCCGAGATATTGGAGGAAGCCGGGCTGTAAGCCCCGGCCCGCCGCCATGGTCGCCATCCCCGTCACCCGCTCCATCGCGATCGACAGCGACGAGATTGTCGAGAGCTTCGCGCGCGCGTCGGGGCCGGGCGGCCAGCATGTGAACACCACCGACAGCGCGGTGATGCTGCGCTTCGACGTCGCCGCATCGCCCGGGCTGCCCGATGTAGTGAAGCAGCGGCTGGCGGACCTGGCCGGATCGCGCATGACCCGCGACGGTGTGCTGATCCTGCGCAGCGAGGGCGCACGGTCGCAGCTGCTCAACCGGCAGGAGGTGCGCGAGCGGCTGTTCGCGCTGATCCGCGAGGCGACGATCGTGCCCAAGAAGCGGCGCCCGACCAAGCCAACCAAGGCATCGCAGAAGCGCCGCGTCGACGGCAAGGTCAAGCGCGCCGCCGTGAAACAGGGACGCGGCCGGGTCAGGATGGATTGAGCGCAATTACGCCTCTGGCCGAGCGGTGCGGGCCATCCTATATGCGTGCCCATGTATGATTTCGCTCCCTCCGCCGACGCCGACAAGGCGACGCTGTACGCCGATCTTCTGTCCGCTGCCGACGCGCTGACCCGCGACGAACCCGATGCGGTCGCCAATATGGCCAACCTGTCGGCGCTGATCTGGCAGTTCCTGCCCGACCTCAACTGGGCCGGCTTCTATCGCATGGTCGAGGATGAGCTGGTGCTGGGGCCTTTCCAGGGCAAGGCGGCCTGCATCCGCATCCCGCTGGGCCGCGGCGTGTGCGGCACCGCCGCCCAGACGCGCGAGACGCAGCTGGTGGCCGATGTCCACGCCTTCCCCGGCCATATCGCCTGCGACGCGGCGAGCGCGTCGGAGATCGTCGTGCCGGTGGTGCATGACGGCCGGCTGATCGGCGTGCTGGACCTGGACAGCCCCTGCCCCGCCCGGTTCGACAGTGCCGACCAGCAGGGGCTGGAAGCGCTGGTCGCGCGGGTCGCCGGCCGCATCGGCTGATCGCCGCCCTGCCCCGTTCCGGGACAGGATTTCATAAGCCGAACATGGCGTTGCACGGATCGTCATGCTAATTTCCGCGTTAGCATGATGACCGTGCGGGCGGCCTGACGCCCCTGCAGGAACAGGGAGCATGATGATGGCCGCGCGCTTATTCTTCGCCAGCAGCGCCATGGCGCTGATCGCCAGCCTTGCGGGGCCGGTTGCCGCGCAGGCACCGGTCGCATCCGGCACGAGCGTGGTCCGCACCACCACCACGGCGACGACAACGACCGCCACTGCCCATCGCTGGGGGCCGCGCTATGACGGGCGCTGGTATGCAGGCTGGGCCGCGCCGGGTGGCTGGCAAAGCTATCAGCGGCCGCGCGTGGGCTTTGCCCTGCCCGCCTACTGGGTCCATCCACGCTTCTTCATCGCCAATTATGGCGTCTATGGCCTGCCGGCGCCGACCAGCGGCTATGGCTGGTCGCGCTATTATGACGATGCGGTGATGACCGACCAATATGGCCGGGTGCGCGACGTGCGCAGCGGCATCGACTGGTCGCGCTATGAGGGCGGCTATGAAGAGGGCGCGCCGCAGCCGGCCGTCATCGCCAGTTCCGGTGGCGAGGCCGGCTATAGCGCGCCCGACGACATGGTGACCTATAGCCCCGCGCCGCAGCCTACGCCACAGCCCGCCCCGTCCAGCCGCCCCGGCGTGGACTATGATGCGCCGGCCTATGCCAGCAGCGCCGTCAGCCCGAGCGCGCCGACGGTGACGACTGTTGCGGCGGCTCCGACGCCTCCGCCAGCATCGGTGGCGGCGACGAGCGGCACGCACTGGTCGAACCAGCCGGCAACCACGACCGTCGTGTCGGCCGCGCCGCCGGTGCCCGGCCTGCCGCCGGGCGGCTATATTTCTGGCGGCTTCTATTATCCGCCGCCACTGGTGACGACCATCATCATCAATCCCGATGGCACGACCCAGGCGACCACCCGCTACGCGACCGAGGCAGCGCCGCGCTGAACCGTCCGGAACCGCAACCATGGGTTGGTGCGTTGACGGGCGGGATCAGGCGACGGGAGTGGCGCTATGCTGCATCATGTATCGGTGGGCACCAATGATGTGGCGCGGGCACGGGCCTTCTACGACCCGCTGATGGCGCTGCTGGGCTATCGCAGCCTGCGCGACCATCCCCATTCGCTCGACTATGGCGTGACCGACGTGGTGTTCAGCGTCGAGACGCCGGTCGATGGCGCGCCCGCGAGCGCCGGCAACGGCATCCATATCTGCTTCGTCGCGGCCGATCGCGGCGCAGTCGACGGATTTCATCGGCTGGCGCTGGAGCTGGGCGGCAGCGATGCCGGGCCGCCGGGCGTGCGGCCGCAATATGACGAGCATTATTATGGTGCGTTCGTGCGCGATCCCGACGGCAACAAGATAGAGGCGGTCACTTTTTCGGCGCGATAGGCGCCGCGCCGCGCGCGGCGAGGACCGATGCGGCGGGCTGCGGCCGGCCATAATGATAGCCCTGCGCGATATGGCAGCCGTGCTGGAGCAGCAAAGCGGCCTGTTCGGCGGTCTCCACGCCCTCGGCCACCACCTCCATGCGGAAGCTGCTTCCGAGCTTGATGACGGCGTCGACAATGGCGGCGTCGCCGGCATCGCTGTCGACATGGCTGACGAAGCTGCGGTCGATCTTCAGCACATTGACCGGATATTGCTTGAGGTGGCTGAGCGAGGCGAAGCCGGTGCCGAAATCGTCGAGGGCGATGCGCACCCCGCCGCGCGCGAACCGATCAAGCGCGCGCGCGACCTGATCGGCGCCGCGGCCAAGGAAGACCGATTCGGTCACCTCGATCTCGAAATTCTGTGCCGGCACGCCATGCTGATCCAGCCGGGCCAGGACATGATCGGCGAAATCGGCCTGGAGCAGATCCGCCGCCGAGGCATTGACCGCCACCCGGCCGGGATCGAAGCCCATCCGGAGCCAGGCCGCCATGTCGTGCAGCACCGCATCGAGCATGAGGTCGGTCAGGCGGATGGCCAGTTCGCCATGCTCGAAGGCGGCGGCGATGGTGGCGGGCGCCTGCACCCCGAGCCGGGGATGCTGCCAGCGCAGCAACGCCTCATAGCCCAGCACCTGCCCGCTGCGCATGTCGACCTTGGGCTGATAATAGGGTTCGACCAGCCGCTCGGCGATCACCTGGCGCGCCATGTGGATCATCGAACTGCGTTGCTGCGCGTCGGCGCGCAGCTGGGAATGGAACATGGTGAGTCGGCTGCGGCCGCTCGCCTTGGAGGCATAGAGCGCCAGGTCGGCCGCCTTGAACAGTTCATGCGCGTCGTCGCCATGTTCGCCGAACACGGCGCCACCGACGCTGACCCCGGCTTCGAGCAATTGCCCCTGATAGGCGAAGGGCACCCGCATCTTGTCCAATATCGCCTGGCTGCAGGCCTGCACGGTCGCACTATCCACCAGCGAGGCAGCGATCAGGCCGAATTCGTCGCCGCCGAGGCGCCCGACCACCGCATCGGACGGCGCCGCCGCGGCTAGCCGCTCGGCAAAGCCGCAGAGCAGCGCATCGCCCGCGTCATGGCCAAGCGAATCGTTGATCCGCTTGAGGTCATCAATGTCGAACAGCATCAGGCCAAAGCCCGCGCCGGTCGGGCGCGCCTGATCCGCCAGTTCCTCCAGCACGCCCTGCCACAATGTCCGGTTGGGCAGCCGCGTCATCGGATCGTGGGTGGCGGCCCAGCGGATGCGTTCTTCCGCATCGCGCTGTTCGGTGACATCCAGGAAGGTGACGATGATCCGGCGCAACTGGCCGACTTCGGTGCGCGTCGCCCAGCCGGTGCTGCGGATCCAGCGCAGCGCGCCATTGTCGGCGCGATGGACGCGCAGGGTCGCCTCGAAATGCGGCGGCAGGACATTGGCGGCGACACCGTCCATCATCGCCTTGAGCTTGTGCCGATCATCGGGATGCACCAGCGACAGGGCCAGTTCGGTGGTCGCCGGCGCGTCCGCCGTCAGGCCCAGCATCGCCCGGAACTCCGCCGACCAGCTACGCTGGCCCGAGCGGGCATCATAATCCCAGATGCCGAGCCGCGCCGACTGCACCGCGAGGCGAAAATGCTCCTCGCTCTCCGCCACCGCCTGCTGCGCCAGCTTCTGATTATGGATATCCTCCAGCGTGCCATACCAGCGGATGATCGCGCCCTTGCCATCGCGCCGGGCGGCCGCGCGGGCGCGCATCCAGCGATAGCTGCCATCGCGCAGGCGCAGGCGATAATCGACATCGACCGGATCGCCCGACTGGAGCCGCTCGCGCCATAGCGCCAGCGTCCGGTCCATGTCGTCGGGATGCAGGGCGTTGATCCAGCCGGCGCCCATCGCCTGTTCGGGCGAGCTGCCGGTCAGATCGCGCCAGCGCGGCCCGACCTCCTCTATCGCGCCATCGGGGGTGGCCGTCCAGGGAACCTGAGGACTGAGCTCTACCGACCAGCGATGATGTTCGCGACTTTCCGCCAGCGCGGTTTCCAGCAGTTCAGCCTGTTTGTCGCGACGATCATGCATATCCTCGACCGTTCCATACCAGCGCCATGCCCCTGCGGGCATTGCCTGCCGCGTCATGCGGAGCAGGCACCAGCGGCTTGCGCCATCTGCGCAACGCAGGCGAACGACCAGCGGTTCCGGCTGCGACGACGCGGCGGCGGCCCGTATGATGATCCCGATATCGACCGAATCAAAGCCCTTGCGCCAGCCATGGCGCATCAGCCCCATGCGAAGCCCCCCGCCCCGCACCTCGCCCTCGACCCAGTAGGTCAGCAGGCGACCGCGATAATCCGCGAACCAGTGAATGACGGGCGGGCGTACATGCTTGATCTTGGACGATAATGCCCTGTGCGCGACATGGGCGCCGGACGGCATATGGGCCGCAGGCCCGCCAAATTCGCGGGCGCCATCGCCAAAGCGCCGATCAGCGAAGCGATCCATCGCCCATCCCCGATTGCCGTGCCGCCCTGTTCCTCATGCCGGCGATGATGCAGGAAAAGCTTAAACAAGCCTGCACGTAACCGGAATGACCGGGAATCTGTAAATTACAGAAATTGCCCCGTCAGCGGCGTAGAATGGCGGCCAGTTCGACCGGCAGCGGCGGCTCATCGCGTGGCATGACGACCCGGATCGCCTGCGCCTGCTCCTCCGGATCGAAGCGGACCCAGCCGGCGCGGCTGAGCTTTTCGAGCGGACGATAGCGGATCTTATACTGCATCCGCTGCGAGCCATCGACCCAATAGCCCAGATACACATAGGCGAGGCCCGCACGGGCGGCGCGCTGGATATGATCCATGATGATGAAGTTGCCGAGGCCCGGACGATCTTCCAGTTCGGTGTCGAAGAAGCTGTAGATCATCGACAGGCCGTCGCCCTGGCGATCGGTCAGGCAGGCACCGACCAGCTTGCCGGGGTGGCCATCCTCGCCGGGCAGGCGATATTCGACGACATGGCTTTCGACCGGGGTCTGTTCGACCATGTCGGCAAAGTCCATCTCGTCCATTTCGGTCATGCCGCCGCCGGGATGCCGCGCGCGCAGATAGCGCTGGAGCAATTCGAACTGCTCCTCGGTCGACCAGGGCTTGCAGGCGGTGACGACGAGGTCGCTGTTGCGGCGGATCAGCTTGCGCTGGGTCGCGTTGGGCTTGAACTCCTGCGCGACGACGCGGACCGACACGCAGGCCGAGCAATCGGCGCAGCTGGGGCGATAGGCGACATTCTGGCTGCGGCGGAAGCCGATGCGGCCGAGCGCATCATTGAGTTCCGAGGCATTGTCGCCGTTGAGTTCGGTGAAGACCTTCCGCTCGCTCTTGCCCGGCAGATAGGGGCAAGGGCTGGGGTTCGTCACGAAGAAACGCGGAAAGCGGAATGGTGCGCTCATGCCTCTCCCCCCGATTCAGTCATGCGAATTTGCCTTTTCATGGTCGGACTATGCCGTCCCGGCCCAACCATGAAAAGGTCATTTACCACGAAATTTTTACCGATGGTTAAGCATGTCCCAAAATCAGGCAACCTCGATCGGCGCGACCTCGTAACCGGCCGCGCCCAGCGCCGTGATCAGCCGCTGGAGGTGGGCGCCATCGCGGGTTTCGCACTCGACGTCGAGGCTGAGCCCCTTGGCCGGCAGATTGGTGAAGATGCGCTGGTGCGACAGTTCCAGGATGTTGACCGCTTCCTGATCGAAGATGCGGGCGACATGGAACAGCGCGCCGGGCCGATCCTGCAGGATGATGCGCAAGCGGGCGAGACGGCCCGAGCGGGCGAGATCGCGCAGCAGCACATTGGCGAGCAGGCGGGTGTCGATATTGCCGCCGGTCAGGATCAGGCCGACATTGCGACCGGCGAACTGCTCGCGATAGCTGAGCAGAGCGGCCAGGCCAGCGGCACCGGCCCCCTCCACCACCGTCTTCTCGATCTGGAGCAGCAGGCTGACCGCCTCCTCCAGCCGGCGTTCGGTGACCAGCAGCACATCGTCGGCGAGACGCTCGACGAAGCGGCGGGTGAGTTCGCCCGGCTGCTTCACCGCAATACCCTCGGCCAGCGTGTCGCCGTCGCAGGCGAGGTCCGCGCCCTTGATGAAATCATACATCGACGGATACAGCTCCGCCTGGACGCCGATCAGGCGGATATCCGGCTTCATCGCGCGCGCCGCGGTGGCGATGCCCGAGAAGAGGCCGCCGCCGCCGATCGGTATGATCAGCGTGTCGATCTGCGGCGCATCCTCCAGCATTTCCAGACCGACCGTGCCCTGGCCGGCGATGATGTCGGGCTCGTCGAACGGATGGATGAAGGTCAGGCCCTGCTCCACCTCCAGCTTGCGGGCATGGGCATAGGCGTCATCGAACTTCTCGCCATATTGGACGACGGTGGCGCCATGGCCCTGGGTCTGGGTGACCTTCACGATTGGCGTGGTGGTGGGCATGACGATGGTGACGGGCACGCCAAGACGCTTGCCATGATAGGCAAGCCCCTGCGCATGGTTGCCGGCCGAGGCGCCGATCACGCCCTTGGCCTTGGCCGCTTCATCGAGTTGCAGCAGGCGATTGAGCGCGCCGCGTTCCTTGTAGGCGGCGGTGAACTGGAGATTTTCGAACTTCAGATAGACGTTGCAGCCAAGCATTTGCGAGAAGGTCTGGCTAATGAGCGTCGGCGTCTTGACGATCGACCCGGAAATGCGTGTCCGGGCCGCAAGGATGTCATCGACGGTGACGGGCAGCGGCAGGGCGCCCTCTATCTTGCTCAGCGTGTTCATGGCGCAGCGCCCTAACGCAAAATTGCCGGTGAAGAAACTGGCACTTGCCGAAAACTGGCCCTATGGCTTGGTTGCACGCACGAAATGTACGAGGCTTATGGCTAATATCGCGTTTATCGGCCTGGGGGTCATGGGCGGCCCAATCGCGGGGCATCTGGCCAAGGCGGGGCATCATCTGACCGTCTACAATCGATCGATCGGCAAAGCCAAGAGCTGGGCCGAGGCCTATGGCGGCGAGGTCGCGATCAGCCCGGCCAAGGCTGCCGAGGAGGCCGACATCGTCATCAGCTGCGTCGGCACCGACGATGACCTGAGCCAGATCACGCTGGGGCGCGAAGGCGCGTTCCGCACGATGAAGCCGGGCGGCCTGTTCATCGACCATACGACCGTGTCGGCGCGGATCGCGCGGCAATTGTCCGTCGAGGGCGAGAGCCTGGGCCTTCACTGCGTCGATGCGCCGGTGTCGGGCGGTCAGGCGGGCGCCGAAAATGGCCGGCTGTCGATCATGTGCGGCGGGTCCGCCCCGGCAGTGGCGGCCGCGACGATCGTGATGCAGGCCTATGCCGCGCGCATCGTCCATGTCGGCAAGGCCGGTGCGGGCCAGACGACGAAGATGGTGAACCAGATCTGCATCGGCGGCGTTCTGCAGGGCCTGGCCGAAGCGATGCGCTTTGCCCAGGCGGCGGAACTGGACCTGGACAAGGTGTTCGAGGCGATTTCGGGGGGCGCAGCGCAAAGCTGGCAGATGGACAATAGATGGAAGACGATGGCGCAGGACAGTTTCGATTTCGGATTTGCGGTGGACTGGATGCGCAAGGATCTGGGGCTCGCGCTGGAGGAAGCGCGAGCCAATGGCGCGACCCTGCCGGTGACGGCGATGGTCGATCAATATTATGCCGACGTGCAGGCGATGGGCGGCCACCGGCAGGATACCAGCGCGCTGGTGCGGCGGATCACCCGCGCATGAGGAAGATGATGCTGGCGGCGATCGCCGCGCTTGCACTGCCCATGCCCGCTTATGCATCGGGGGTGATCGACAATGTGAACGGCATCGCCATCGGACCGGATGGCAAGATCGTCCATTTCGGCGCGCTGATGATCGACGATGAAGGCAAGGTCGAGAAGCTGATCCAGGGCCGCTATCAGGAGCCCGAATATAAGCCCAAGAAGCCCAAGCGCGGCCAGCCCTGGCCCGAGCGGCCGAAAGGCCCGAGCTTCAAGCTGGACGCGGGCGGCAAGACGCTGATCCCCGGTCTGATCGACGGGCATGGCCATGTCATGGGCCTTGGCCTTTCGCTGATCACGCTGGACCTGTCCGACACGAAATCGCTGGCGGAGGCGCAGGCGAAGATCCGCGCCTATGCGCAGGAGAATACCGGCCGCAAATGGATCATCGGCACCGGCTGGAACCAGGAGACATGGGGGCTGGGCCGGTTCCCGACAGCGGCCGAACTGGACGCGGCCGTGGGCGACATTCCGGTCTGGCTGGAACGGGTCGACGGCCATGCGGGCTGGGCCAACAGTGCGGCCATCCGCGCAGCCGGCGTCAGCGCCACGACCAAGGCGCCGGCCGGTGGGCGGATCGAGATGGCGGCGGGCAAGCCTGCGGGCGTCTTCGTCGACAAGGCGATGGACCTGATCCAGAAGGTCGTGCCCGCCCCTGCCCCCAAGGATCGCGACAATGCGCTGGAAAAGGCGCAGCGCGCACTGCTGGCGGTGGGCATCACCGGCATTGCCGACATGGGCACCAGCATCGAGGATTGGCAGGCCTTCCGCCGGTCGGCCGACCGCGGCGCGCTGCGCGTGCGGATCATGTCCTATGCCTATGGCCTCGACAATATGGTGCTGATCGCCGGGCCGGAACCCACGCCCTGGCTGTATGACGATCATCTGCGCATGGGCGGGATCAAGCTGCTGCTGGACGGCGCGCTGGGATCACGCGGTGCCTGGCTGAAGGCGGATTATAGCGATGCGCCGGGCCAGCGCGGCCTGCCGATGATCCCGTCGACCCAGTTGCGCAACATCATGAGCCGGGCGGCGATGGACAATTTCCAGGTCGCGGTCCATGCGATCGGCGACGCCGCCAATGGCGAGATACTCGACGCGATCCAGGAAATGTCGGACACCTATAGCGGCGACCGGCGCTGGCGGGTCGAACATGCCCAGATCATCGATCCGGCCGACCTGCCGCGCTTTGCCCGCTATGGCACGATCGCGTCGATGCAGCCGGTGCATGAAACGTCGGACTGGCGCATGGCGACGGCGCGGCTGGGCGAGGCCCGGCTGAAGGGCGCCTATGCCTGGAAGGCGATGCTGGACAATAAGGTGCCGCTGGCGTTCGGCTCCGACGTGCCGGTCGAAAGCCCCAATCCCTTCCCCGGTATCGCTGCCGCCATGTCGCGCCAGGATGCGAAGGGCGAGCCGGCCGGCGGCTGGACGCCCGAGCAGAAGGTAAGCTTCGAGGCGGCGCTGGACGGCTTTACCCGGCAGGCGGCCTTTGCCGGCTTTGCCGAGAAGAAGTTCGGCAGCCTGGTGCCGGGGCAGCGGGCGGACTTCCTGCTGATCGACCGCAATATCGAGACGGCCAGCCCGACCGACATTCGCGGCACGCAGGTGCTGGAAACCTGGATCAACGGCAAGCGGGTCTATGTGAAGGGGCAGTGATGCCCCTCACTTGCCCTTCAAGCTAACGCATTGCGTCATTGCGAGCGTAGCGAAGCAATCCATGGATCGCCACGCTTCGCTCGCGATGACGGCCATGGTATCTAGAAGGCGTTGTCGGCGGCATTCATGGCGTCGTCGATCGTCTCGGGCAGCGGCGGCTGGACCGGGCGATCGCATCCGGCCAGCTTCATATGGGCGCGCAGCGTGTCCATGCGCCCCAGGTTCCAGCGCGCCAGCGGCACGCCGAGCGGGCGGAATTCGGCGCGGTCAAACAGCTCGACCACATAGGTCTTGCACAGCTCGTCCACCTGATCGAGCGTCAGCATGCCGAGGTTCATGACCATCGGCTTGCCCGGCACGCCATTACGACCACGCACCAGATCGGTGACGTAGAGGCCGCCGCGCGGATCGACCAGCACGACGTCCGCGCGCGAGGCGTCGATCATCCGGTGGCTGGCGGCATAGGGTTCGACGAAGACATGGGTGCGCCAGACCAGGAAGCCGGCGGTGAGCAGCGTCACCACGAAGCCGATGAAGATCGGCCGCATCGCGCCCTGTGGCCGGAAGCGCGCCCAGCCAAGACCGCCCAGCAGGCAGAAGGGGCCAATGAAGCCATGGGCATAGCGGAAGCCCCAGCCATAGCCCTGGGCCAGCGCCAGCAGGCACCCGGCAAGGCAGCCGAGCGCCAGCGGCAGGGCGATCTCACGCCCGCGGATCGCATCGCGCCAGCGCATCGCCAGCACGCCCAGGCCCGCGAGCGGCACCATCAATATATTGTTCCAGGCGGCATAGCGGCTGAGATTGACCAGCGGCTGCCAGCGGTCGCCCAGGCGCTGGAACAGGCTGCCCACCTTGTCGGCGACGCCGGCGGAGGGGCGCACATCGGTCGGCGCGCCCAGCGCATGAAGCAGGAATCCGGGCCAGATCTTGGCCCAGACGATGACGATCGCGACCAGGGTCAGCGCGTGGAAGGCCGCCACGGTCCAGCGCCGCGCCAGCAGCATCCAGAGGATGAAGGGGGCGATGAAGATGGGCGGAAAATGCCATTGGTGCAGGCCCGCCGCGATCAGCGCGACCACGCCGGCAGACAGATGGCCGGCAATGCCGCCGCGCAGCACCAGCGCCAGCCAGACCATGTTCAATGCGAAATGGCCGGTCATGGCATAGGGGGTCATGGCCGTGACCCAGAGCTGAGCCGAGGAGAGGCCGAGCAGCATCGTTACCCAGACGGCATCGGGCCGGTCGGGGAAGAGATGCAGCGCGACCCGCCATAGCGAGAAGAGGCCGAGCACCAGCAAGACCGGGCCGGCCAGATTGGGGTCGCCCATCTGCCAGAACAGGGCCTGGATCGCGCTGTTCACCGGCAGATAGGCGGCGGTCCAGTAATCGGCGGCACCGAAGGGCGAGAAGAATTCGGGCATGATCGCCCGGCGATAAGGTTCCCATTCGACCGGGATCGGTCGGGCGAACAGGCCTTCGCGCATATAGGCAGCGGCAAAGCGCGCGACCTCTTCATCGCGGGAGACAGAATAATCCTGGAACAGCGCATAATGGCCAGCCCAGGCGGCCAGCCCCAGCAAGACGATGATCGGCACGATGATGCGCGCGCGCGGTTGCGGCAGGCGAAAGCCCATCCCCTCGGCAAAGGGGGCGGCCAGCGCGAGCAGGAACAGGCCGATCATCAGCGCCGGGAAATCCTGATCCAGGAACAGGATGACAGCGAGGCTGACACCCTGACGCCAGGTCACGTGCCACAGGAAGGTCGCGCCCAGCCACAGGGCAAGGCCGATCGCCCCGGCAAGGAACAGGCGCCGCGCGCTGACGAAGGGCATTCCCTTCGGCATCAGCTGTCCAGCAGCGCCTTGTTGACGAAGATGCCGTCCATTTCGACCAGCAGCGGGAAATGGCCCTTGTTATTGGCGAAGAAGGCGGAAGGGACGAAGGCGCGCGCCTCCAGCCAGTCGATCATCGCGCGATAGCCGGTGCCGCCTTCATAGATGGGACGCACGCCCAGTTCCGTCTGGATGCCGGCCATGTCGGCGATGACGCTCCCCGCCCCTTCGCAGACCGACAGGTCATGGCCCTGCGTGTCCATCTTGAGGAAGGGCCGGGCAAAGCCGTGCGCCGCGCGCAGTTCGGGCAGCAGGCTGTCGAGCCGGCGGCACTGCATCTCCACCGTCTTCATCACCTTGTTGCGATCGGCGAAGATCGCGTCCTGTGCGCCCGAGGGGGCCTTCAGGGAACTGAACTGGTCGGCGGCCATGATGTTGAAGCTGGCGGTGCCGTCGAAATCGGACAGGGCCATGTTGAAGACATGCCATTTGCGGTCCGACGCGGCGGCCTTGCTCAGTTCTGCGAAGACGTCCGGGTTCGGCTCGAAGGAGAGGATGGTGCCGGCAAAGCCCGCATCCTTGCGCGCCATGGTCGCATATTGGCCGCGATTGGCGCCGACGTCGAACAGGCAGTCGATGGCGAAGGCGGACAGGAATCGCTTGAGCGCCTGGATTTCGGGATATTGATGGACGCGGCCGGCCAGCGCCAGGCGTAGTGCCAGCGCGCGGTCGGACAATTCGCGAACATAGCGGCTCATGCGCGCAGCACCTGGCGGTAAATTTCCATCGTCGCCAAGGCCATGTCCTTCCAATTGCCCATAATATCTCCATAGGCGCGCGCCCGCGCACCCGCTGCCTGCCTGATGGCCGCGCTTTCGATCAGCGGCAAGAGGGCTTGGGCGAGCGCCGCCGCATTTCCGGCCGGGCCCCGCGTGGTGACGCCGTCCGGCAGGGTGCCGAACATGCCGGCATCGGAGGTGACCATCGCCTTGCCATGGTGCAGCGCCGACAGGAAGGCGCCGCTCGAATCGATATGGCGATAGGGAAAGACCATCAGGTCGGCTTTTGCCATGTGTGCGTCCAGCCGGGGTTCGGTGAGGAAGCCGAAATCGGTGATGAGGCGGTCGCCGAAACCGGCGGCATGGACCGGATCGAGGATCGGCGCGACATCCATGAAGGGCTTGCCGGCGAGCACCAGTTCGAAGGGATGACCCGCGCGCCAGAGCGACAGGCAGGCCTCCACCAGCAGGTCTACGCCCTTGTACGGGCGGATCGTGCCGAAGAAGAGGATGCGGGGCGCGGCGGGTTCGGGAATGGTGGCGAGGGCCGCCGGGGGGGCGGGCGCAAGCCGCATCGGCGGGTGCGGGGTTACATGGATGCGTGCGGGATCGACGCCCTGCCCGACCAGCGCCGCGCGCGTCGTGTCGCCATGGACGATCAGCGCGTCGAACCGATCGAGCAGCGCGCGATAGCCGCGCCCCTGCAGGCCGCTGTCAGCATGATAGGCATCGGCATTATGGACGGTGTGGACGAGCGCGGTGCGGCCCTTGAGCCGATCAAGCATCAGCCGGTCGGCCGGCGCCAGCGGCAGCCACTGGACATGGGTCACGTCCGCGCCGGTCATCGCGTCGAGATTGCCGAGCGCGCAGGTCAGGCCATATTCGGCCGCCTTGGCGAGACGGAAGGCGCGCCCCTCCCCCAGCCGATCGCGCAGGGCCTCGCTGCGGCGGAAGAAGCGCTGGGCGTAGCTATAGCCCTGCGGCAAGATCGCATCGGTGGCGCGCATCGGCCGGCCGAGCAGGGTGACGTCCGCCCCCGCCTGCGCCAGGCCGGCGCACAGCCCGTCATCATAGCGCCCAGTGAAGAGCGACGGATCGAGCATGGCGATCTTCATGCGCGCACCAGCCGGCGCAGCGAGACGAGATGGAGGCCGGCGGCCAGCATCAGGGTCAGGGCATAGAGGCCGAGGAAGCCGAGGTCGAAGCGATCGGGCCAGAACGCGCCGGCGAGCGGTACGCTGAGCAGCGAACCGGCGAGGAAGGGCAGCGAACGCTGGAGCAGATGGGCGAAGCGACCGAGCGCGGCCTGGACATAGACCGAGACGCAGATCACCGAGAGCGCGACCAGCGCCAGAGCGGTAAGGCCGAGGTCAGCCTGGTCGATCGCGGCGCGGCCGTCGAAGAGCTTGTCGAACAGCCATCCGCCGATCAGCATCAGCAGCGCCGAACCGGCAAGCGCGAAGAAGAGCGCAGCGCCGAGCGCGCGGGTCAGGAGTTGGCGCACCCGCGCGCTTTCGCCGGCATGATAGGCGCGGGTGATGCGCGGCAGGGCCGCCTCCACCATCGCGCGCACCAGCATCGAGAGCGAGCGCGACATCTTGAAGAAGAAGTCGAACAGCAGCATCGGCCGGGCATCGCTGGTCGCCATGGCGATGGTGAAATAGGGGGCGTTGTAGGCGACGATGTCGGAGACGGTGAAGGCTGCCGACGCGCCGATATCGCGCAGATAATGGCGGCGCACATGCCCACCACCAACCCGGAAGGCGAACCAGTGGTTTCGGTTCATGCCAAGGCGGCGATGGACATGGACGATGGCATAGCCGATCACCGCGACACTGACCGCCAGTTGCAGCGCGACCGACAGGCGCGGGTCGAGCCCGAAGAGGATCGCCGCCAGCAGGCCGATCGTCACCAGGCGGCGGGCGCAATCCAGCCCTTCCCACAGGAAATTGCCGTCGATCGCCGCCAGCGCCCGCTTGGCGAGCAAAGCCGGCAGATTGAGGCAGGCCGTGAGGAAGAAGAGCAGGAACAGCATCGGCATGGCGGTATGCAGGCCGCCCAGCGCCAGCGCGCCGAGCAGGATGACGACCGCGCCGGCAATCAGCAGCCCGAGGAAGAGGAAGAGGACACCCATCTCCTCCAGCCGGAAGCCACCGTCCGCCGCATCCTCATCATTGCCCAGCCAGAAGCGGCGCAGGCGCGCATAGATGATGCTGGTGAGACCGAATTCCGCCGAGATGGTGAAATTGCCGAAGGCGACGAGCAGCAGGAAGGCCTGGAACTCCGCCAGCGGCAGCACCCGCACGAAGACGAAGGTGACGGCGAAGCCCCAGATCATCACCAGCCCGACATTGGCGAGCTTGACCAGCGCGAGGATGCGGGCGGATGCCTCCATCCGCGCGAGCATGCTCACTGCGTCGCTGTTCCCAGCGGCTTGCGCGCGCGGAACAACCGATCGTCAAGCGCGTAGAAATGGCGCGTGTCGGCGTCGATGTCGCGCGCGTCGATTTCCTCCAGCTCGAAGCCGGCGGCGCGGATGCGATCGGCAAAGTCGAGGCCATATTGGCGGACATGGTCCCACTGGCCGAAGCGCCGTTCGCGCTCGCGCGGGGGAATGTCGAAGCTGCCATCCTCGGTCGGCTTGTCCCACAGCGGCACGATCAGCCAGGCTTCGCCGCCGGGCTTGAGCGCGCGCAGGATATTGCGCAGCACGGCCATGTCGTCGGGCACATGCTCCATCACATGGCTGGCGTAGAAGAGGTCGTAGCGATCGCTGTCGGATAGCACCATCAGGTCGATCTTGTGCATGCCGGGCACGGTATAGCGCGCGGGATCAAGATCGGCCGGGACATAGTCGGCCGCCTCAGAAAAGCGCTTGACCAGGCTCCCCTCATTGGGGGCCATGTGCAGGATCGCGCCGTCGGTCGGCACGGTCAACACGCCCTTCATGATGAGATAGTTCATCAGCCGCTCGCGCGGCGAGGCGTTGCAATTGGGGCAGCCCCATTCGCCATTGTCGCCATAGCGGAAGAAGCCGACGACCGTCGTGCCGCAGGCCGGGCAGCCACGATTGGCGCGCGCGCCCAGCGCCTTGCGCAGGTCGAGACCCAATTTGGTCAGATGCTTGCCGGCGGCCTTGGCCACCCGCTGGACAGTAATCACGCCATTCTCCGCTCGGTATCAGCTTCCGGCCTATACAATATGGCGCGGCTTTGGCGAGAGGGGATCAACGCGATTTGGCAGGGTTCCAGATCGTGACGGTGCGGCCGCTCATCGCCTTGAGCACGCCCTGCAAGGTGGCGGCGTAGGCGATCAGGATATCGACGAGCGCGGCAAGCGGCCCGCCGCGCGAGCGCAGGCCGATCCAGACGAGCAGCGCGATGCCGATCGCGCCGGCCATGTAGAGCATGGGCGACAGGCGCAGTGCCAGCGCGCCTGCGGCGATCGCGCCGGTCAGGATGAAGGCACCGCCGAACCAGCGCACGATCTTGCGCGAGGCATATTTGAACCGGTCGATCGCGGCCATGCGGCGCAGTTGCGGGCGCAAATGACTGTGCGTGTGCCAGGCGCGGGCGGCGATCCGCACCTTGCGCCGATATTCGTCCTTGCGCCCGGTCACCAGCCGCTCGCGTGCGATCACATCCTTCGCCTTCACCAGTCGCTTGCCGGCAAAGACCACCGCCATGGAGACGGTGAGGTCGTCGAGCACGCTATCGGGAAATTCGGGATAGAGGGAGCGACGGATCGAGAAGATCGAGCCATCGGCCCCCAGCACATTGCCGGTGCGCGACTCCTCGTCCTTCAGCCTCTCCTCGATCCGCCAGTAGAGCGAACCGACGGCCGCGGTCGCGCTGTCGCCCTCACCCAGATAATGGAGCGATCCGAGCACACCGCCAATATCGGGATCGGCATAGCGGGCGAGCAGATTGTCGATCGCGTCGGCATCCAGCAGCACATTGGCGTCGGTGAAGATCAGTATGTCGCCGCGCGCACGGGCGGCGAGCAATTTCATGCCATGCGCCTTGCCGCTGCGCCCCGGCCCGCGCAGCAAAGTGACGAGATCGCCCTGCGCCGCGATCAGCGCGGCGGTATCGTCGGACGATCCATCATCGAAGGCGAGGATTTCGAGCGTGGGATGCCGGCCTTTCAGCATCGCCAGATTGGCGAGCTTTTCCGGCATCGCACCCGCCTCATTATAGGCGCAGAAAAGCAGCGACGCGCTGGACACCGGGCCGGCGACCGGCGTTTCCGCGCGGGTTGGCAACAGGCGCAGGATCAGCGGATAGCAGAGGAAGGGCCAGGCGACAGCGACCAACGAGGCCAGCAGGACAAGGGCGAGCAGCAGGTTGGTCACGGTTAATAAGCCTTGTGATGGACCAGCACGCCCAGCGTCGCGACGATGATGCGCAGGTCGCGCCAGATCGACCAGTCGCTGACATATTCCAGGTCCGACTGGAGTCGGTCGATCAGATCCTGATGATGGTCGGTCGCGCCGCGATGGCCGCGCACCTGGGCAAGGCCGGTCATGCCCGGCTTGATGCAATGCCGTTCCCAATAGCGGGCGTCGACCTCCCAATAGAGGCTGTCGCCCGCCTTGGCGGCTGCGGCGTGGGGGCGCGGGCCGACGACGCTCATGTCGCCGTTCAGCACGTTGAAGAGCTGGGGCAGTTCATCGATGCTGGTCTTGCGCAGGAAGGCGCCGACGCGGGTCACCCGATCATCGTCGCGCCTGGTCAGCGTTGCGGCCTTGTGGTCGCTCGCCTCGGTCCGCATCGAGCGGAACTTGTAGATGGAAAAGGGCCGCCCATCCTTGCCGATGCGCGGCTGGCGGAAGAGGATCGGGCCGGGGCTGGTCAGCTTTACCGCCAGCGCGGCGCCGAACAGGACCGGCGACAGCGCGATGGTGGCAATGGTGGCGACGAGGATGTCGAACAGCCGCTTGATCAGGCGATCGCGAAATTGCAGCGGACCGCCGGCGACAATGATCGTCGGCTGGCCGTCAAACTCATCCACCCGCGCGGGGGCGAAGCGCAGCAGTTCGGGGACGACGATCTCGCCCCGCGCCGAGAGCGACTTCAAGGCAGCGGACCAGTCGTCCATCCGTTCGAGCGGACAGGCGACGATCACCCGCTCCGCCATGCCGACCGCAGCGGCCAGGCGTGCGGCCATGTCGGCATCATGGCGTTCGGGATGGAGATTGGCGGCGTCCGCCTGGATCACCTCCATATGGGCGCCGGTCTCGATCGCGACCCCGTCCATGATGACGGCGGTGAGGTGCGGGACATCGCCCAGCAGGCGAACCGCCAGGCGCGCAACCGCCAGGCGCACCAGCGCCAGCGTCGCCGCGCCGAGCAGCAGGCCGGTGAGGAAGGTCAGACGGGACAGTTGTTCGGCGATCTTGCCCAGATAGACGATCAGCAGCATCAGCAGCGCCGCCTGCGCCAGCGCCAGCAGGGCGCGGAAGATGCCGCGGCGCACGCGATCCAGCGTGTTGATGCCATAGGCTCCACCCTGCACCGCGAGGATCGCATAGAGCGGCGCGACCATCGAGAACATCACCAGACCATGGGGCTTGCCCGGCTCGCCCAGGAAGGCGCCGACGACCAGCCAGTTGGCGAGGAGGAAGGCGATGAACAGCCCCGCCATGTCGCCGGCCAGGCACAGCGCATAAAGGCGCAGCCGCACAATTTCCTTCGAGACAGTCAATGAAGCGCCCTGCATGTTCATTATGCTGTCCCGTTGGCACCGGGCGGGGCCGGTTGCAAGGCCTGCACCCTAAATGCAGTCACCTGTCGTGCAAACCGACACGAGACCGATAATCGGCTGCGCAATGACGATCCCGACGGCATAGGTTATGAAAAGGATCAGTTGTCATATCGATTTATCATTCGGCGGAGGCGGAAAACATAGCCACAGGCCATATAGCCCCACGAAAATCGACAGTGTCGCAGCCGTGATGCCAGCCAAGTCACCGGACCAATGAGGCCGAACGAAATGTGCAAAACCCAGCCAGATCAGCCACGGCCCTATCAACGCCAAAAAACTGCCAAAAGGCGCGCGCAATACGCCGGTCACGCGCCGAACAACCGGCCGAGCGCCTTGTCGAGCATCACCATTTGCCACAGCAGCCGGCCATGGTCGGATAGGCCGGCCTTATGGTCGGCCGCGATTTTCGCCAGCATCTTAGTGTCGAACCAGCCGGTGCGAGCGAGGGCCGAGCCGCCGGCGACCGCCGTCGCCTCGCCCGCCAGCACGCCGCGGAACCAGGCGCTGATCGGCGTCACGAAGCCCATTTTCGGGCGATAGAGAATATCCTGCGGCAGGAAGGGCTCCATCGCCTTCTTCATGAGGTACTTGCCACTATTGCCGCGAATGCGCTGGGCAACCGGCAGGCGCGCGGCAAATTCGACCAGCCGATGGTCGAGCAGCGGTTCGCGCGCTTCCAGGCTGACGGCCATGCTCATCCGATCGCTCTTGGTCAGGATGTCGCCGGGCAACCAGATGCGGATATCGGCATATTGGGCGCGATCGAGCGGGTCGCGCGCCGGGGCGTTGGCCATCGCCTTGATATAGCGATCCTCGGCGCGATAGGCGCCCAGCCGGCTCTTCATGTCCTGGCTGAAGAGACGCTGGCGCAGCGCATGGGGCGTGACCCCGACCGAGGCGGCATAGGCCTCGCCACCATCGCCGGCCAGTTCGAGGAAGGTCGATTTGGCGCGCAGCTGGCGCGGCGCCCAGTCAGCCTTGGGATAATAACGGCCGAGCGTGCCGAACAAGGGTTCGCGCACCGATGCGGGGATCAGGCCACGCAGCCTTTCCCCCTGCATCTGGAAACGGTGGCGGCGATAGCCGGCGAACGCCTCGTCCGCGCCGTCGCCCGACAGCGCCACCGTCACCTGCTCGCGCGCCAGTTCGCAGACCCGGTAGGTGGGCAGCGCGGAGGCATCGGCAAAGGGTTCGTCGAAATGGAAGGCCAGCGTGTCGGCCAATCCATAATCATCGGGTGATACGATGCGCGTGCGGTGATCGGTGGCGAAGCGACGCGCGATCCGGTCGGCATAGGCGGTCTCGTCCAGGCTGGCGACATCGAAGCCGATGGTGCAGGTCTTGACCGCCTGGTTCGATGCCTCAGCCATAAGCGCGACGACGCTGCTGCTGTCGACGCCGCCGGACAGGAAGGCGCCGAGCGGCACGTCGGACACCATGCGCGAGCGCACCGCCTGACGCATCAGCGCGACCAGTTCCTCCTCCAGCGCCTCGGGCCTGGCCTTGCTGCGATCGGCAAAGCTGATGTCCCAATAGCGTTGCGGATGGGCCAGCGGACGACCGCGCACCAGACGCAGCGTCTCGCCCGCCCCCAGCTTGCGCACGCCCGCGACCATGCAGGCATCGTCGGGGACATAGCCATAGGCGAGATAATCCTCGACCGCGCTCAGGTCCGGCGCGCGGCGAAGCAAGGGGTGCGCGAGCAGGCTTTTCAATTCCGATCCGAAGATCAGGCTGCCATCCGACAGCAGGGCATAATGGAGCGGCTTTACACCCAGCCGGTCACGCACCAGCCAGAGCGACTGGGCGCGCGCGTCGAACAGGGCGAAGGCGAACATGCCGTTGAAGCGGCTGACGCATTCCTCGCCCCACTGGCGATAGCCGTGCAGGATGACTTCGGTATCGCTGTCGGTGCGGAAGACATGGCCCTTCGCCTCCAGTTCAGCGCGGACCTCGGCGAAATTGTAGATTTCGCCGTTGAAGGTGACGACCAGGCTTTCATCCTCGGTCAGCATCGGTTGCGCGCCGCCGCCAAGATCGATGATCGACAGGCGCAGATGCCCGAGGCCCACGCCCGGCGCGGTCCAGATGCCGCTGCCGTCCGGGCCGCGATGCGGCATCACGTCCAGCATGGCGCGCACCCGCGCAGGATCGACCGGCTTGGCCGTTTCGAGATGGAAGATGCCCGCAATTCCGCACATTGTTACGGTCCTAGCCTATGCCCGCGCTGCGGTCAGCCAATTCCTTCACATTGCCCAGATCGCGCAGGAAGGCGGCGATCGCCGCGTCGGAGGGATGGCCGGGATGCTCTTCAGCGGAAACGAGGATCGCGACCGAGCGCGGATCGCGGCCGAGCAGCCGGGCGAGCATGGTCTGGACCTTCACCTCCGGCTTGCTGCCGGTCGGTGCGCCCTGCCCCACCACATAGAAGCTGACGACATGGCGGACCAGCGGGCCGGGACCGGTGATCTGCTCGCCGCGTGCGTCGGCGGGTGCCGGTGCGGGCGAGGACCAGGTCCATTCCTTGTCGGGATCGACCGCGCCCTGACCGAAACCGACCAGTTCGCGCTTGTCCTCCTGCCGGTCAAAGGCGGCAACGACGAGGTCCACGACCTGTCCGTACGCGTTGGTATAGCGGCCAGAGATGAAATGATCGGCGCCATCGAAGCGCGGTTTCCAGGGATAGGCCTGGGCAGCACTGGTGCGGGTCCAGCCCGGCACCGTCGGCAGGTCGATGCGCGATGGCAGCGGACGGGCAGTGGCGGCGGTGGCCGCCAGCCAGAGCGGCGCGGCAACGATGACGCCAAGCGCGATGGCCGCCATCATGCCGGCGGGCGCCTGCCGCCAGACGGGACGCTGCAGCGGCACGGGATCGAACCAGGGGTCGCCGGGCTTGCGATCGAAGAATGGCCAGGCGGTCGCCATCACGATGATCATGATGATCGCGAAGAAAACCCAGCCATAGACGACATGATCGAAACCGACGGCGGCATCGACCGTGGTCAGATGCGCGACCAATATGGTGGCGAAGGCGCGCACGCCATTGGCCAGCACCGACAAGGTGAGCGCCCCCGCCATGAACAGGATGCGGCGCGGCCAGCTCTGGAAGCAGACATTGCAGACCAGCGCGCCATAGGCGGTCATGGCGATCAGGAACTTGGCGCCCGAACAGGCCTCTGCCACCTCGAAATAGCCGGTCGGGGTGGTGATGAAGATGCCTTCCATATGGGCGGGAACGCCGGCCAGCGTCAGGAACATCATCGAGAGATGCGCCGTCACCAGCTGGAGATGCGGCACGATCTCCTCACCGAAGGGGACCATGAAGAAGGCGTAGAAGAGCGGGAAGAGCAAGGCGCGCGCCACCATCGGCCCGAGCAGCGCGATCACCGCGCCCTGGAGCATCAGGACCAGCGCGCCATGGCGGACCATCGCGACGCCCGCCGCCGCGCCGAGCAGCCAGGCAAAGGCGCCAAGGCCCAGCCAGATCAGGCCCGGCGGCCAGGCGACCGGCTCCAGCTGGCGCAGGCCGGGCAGACGCTGCTGCACCAGCCAGGCGATGAGGATCGGGATGAAGAGGCAATGGCCGAAGGTGGAGGCATTCCACCAGATCGAGACCATCGAATAGAGATCGTCGAAGAAGAGCGTCAGGATGGCAGCCGCGACCACGCCCAGCGCGGTCAGATGACCACGCCAGCCGGCAAGGCCCATGCGCGGCATGTCGGCAAGGGAACGGGCGCGATCGGTCATGCGGCCTGCGGGTCGGCCTTGCCCGGCGCGCCGAGCAGCAGGTCGGGCAGACCGCCCAGCGTCGCCGACCAGCGATAGCGGTCCTTGACACGGCGACGGGCGGCGAGGCCGAGCTGCGTTCCTCGCGCTGGATCGGCGAGCAGCGACAAGACCGCCTGGGCTTCGGCCGCCGGGTCATCCGCGACCAGGAAATCGCGGCCATCGACCGCATCAATGCCTTCGGCGGCCTGGGGCGAGGCGACGACCGGACGGGCCATCGCCATGGCTTCCAGCACCTTGTTCTGGATGCCCCGCGCGATACGCAGCGGGGCGACCACCAGATCGGCAGCGGCCAGCCAGCCGCGCACATCGGGCACGCCGCCGGTGACGATGACGCCCGGCAGATCGGCCAGCGCCTGCACCGGCTTCGACGGGTTGCGGCCGACTATGGCGAAGCGCGCGTCGGGTCGCGCGGACTGGATGGCGGGCAGCGTCTGGCGCGCGAAACTCTCGACCGCCTCGACATTGGGGCGATAGTCCATCTGACCGGTGAAGACGATCAGCGGCCCTGCCCCCTTATCGACGGCCGGAAAATCGGCGGCCGGGTCGAAATAGTCGAGCGCCACGCCATTTTCGAGCGCGACGATCCGGTCGGCGCCAAGGCCGCAGGCATCGCGGAACAGCGCAGCTTCGGCTTCGCTGACGAAGCTGCAGATATCGGCGCGGGCCGAAACCTTGCGCTCGAAATCGAGCAGCACGCGGCCTTCACGCCGGTTGATCCAGCCCATCGGACCAGAACCCTGTGCGCCATAAGCGGCATATTTGGCCGAATCGAAATCGACGAAATCCATCAGGAACCGCACCCCCGCCGGCAGCATGGGCACGAAATGCGCCATCTGCGCCGAATAGGCAATGACGGCGCGGATCGGCCGCTCGGCGATGACCTGGGCGACCCAGCGATGCAGGCCCGGATGATCGAACAGCGACACGAGCAGCGACTGGCCGCGCGCGAGGCCGGTCAGGCCGGCGACGATGCGCGAACGGTCGCGCATCAGCACGCACTGGCTGGCCGTCAGTTGCGCCATGTCCGGGGCAAAGCCCATGTCGCGATCATCATCGGCAAAGCAGCCGACATGGACAGGCGCCATCTGCGCCAGCCGCTGAAGCAGATGATAGGACCGGATCTTGTCGCCCCGGTCGGGCGGGAACGGGATACGATGGCAGAGGAAAAGAAGCTCGCCCGTCATCCAAGGCCCCGCGCGATATGCGGACCGATCAGGTTCGCGACGGGCAGCGGCAGCTTCTTCCACAATTCCACCTTGCGCCGATATTGGGGCGAGAGCGGATTGACGTCACGCGTCTCCTTGCCCGGCGCGGTGCGCAGATGATAGCCGAGCGGATCGCCCTCGAAACCCCAGGTCTTCTTCCAGGCGGCGGGACCGGTGCCGACTTTCGAGCGGCCAAAGTCGAAATGGGTGAGGCCGCGCTCGCGGGCCTGGCGCATCAGGGTGAAATAGAGGACTTCGTTGGAGCGCATCGCCCGCGCCTCCAACCCGGCGCCATGCCAATAGGGCATGCAGGCGCCGCCATGATAGAGGCTGATGACCGCCGACAGGGGCTTGCCGTCCTTCGATACCATGGCGATGTCCGCATCCGCGCCGAACCGGTCGAGGATGGCATCGAACAGCGCGCGCGGGAAGACCGGCGTGCCGAGATTATGGACGCTCTGGCAATAGAGGCGATAATGGATGTCGCGCAGCCGCTGGTCGCGGCCGGTCTCGAACTGGAGGTCGTTGCCGAGGCCCTTGCGGATTTCCGCGCGGTGGCGCTTGGGGATGGCCTTCAGTTCCGCCTCGTCATCGGCCGCAAGCGCGCGGGAGAAACCGAGATAGGCGTCGGCCTTGTTCTGCCATGAGGCGCCGCCGGGCGCTTCGCCGCCGCGCAGCTCCAGCGTGTCGCAGCCGAGCTTTTCCGCCTGATACCAGGCCGCGTCGGCCAGCTTGGCGATCGCCTTGCGGTGCGTTGCGAGGATGCCGCCGTCGACCGCGAAGCCGCTGCCGACCAGCGCCTTGCCGAACAGGGCCGAACGGATATGAGTGAGCGGCAGCACGCCGTTGATCTCGCCCGATGGCGTGCGGGCGACCAGCATGATCGCCTTCTGGCCGGTGCCAGCCTCCACACCCATGATCCAGGCCGGTCGATGAAAGGGCGTCGAGCCCGGCTGGGCGCAGACCCAGGCATCGATTTCCGCCACGACAGCCGGATCGGACAGGCGCGCCTCTCCGACGATGACGCTCAGATCGACAATCGCATTCATCTGCTCATTCCCTCAGTACCCTGGCACCGGCATAGGCCCAAAGGGCTGAATATATGGTAATCAGCCAAGGCCCCGACTGATCATCGGCCCCAGCAAATTGGCGACCGGCAGCGGTAACTTCTTCCACAGTTCGATCCGCCGCTGATATTTTTCGCTGGTCGGGCTGACGTCGCGCAACTGGCCGGTGGGCGACCAGTCAAAATAGACGAGCGGCTGCGGATCGAAGCCGAAGCTCTTCTTCCAGGCAGCCTGCCCGCTGCCGACCTTGGACCGGCCAAAATCGAACCGGCCGGCGCCGCGCGCGCGGCCATGGCCCATCAGGCGGTAATACATGAGTTCGTTGGACCGCAGCCGGCGGGCATCGGCGCCACCGCCGCCCCAGAAGGGCATGACCCGGTCGCCATGATAGAGGGTGAGCACGGCCGAGACCGGGCGATCGCCATCGCGCACGATGCTGATGTCGGCATCCGCGCCAAAGGCGGCAATCACCTCGCGGAAGAGGCGCGCGGGGAAGACCGGGGTGCCGAGGTTACGAACGCATTCGGCATAGATGCGATAATGGTCGCGCAGATGTGCCGCCGAGCGGCCATGATCGACGGTCAGCGCCGGATTGGCGAGCGCCTTGCGCAGTTCGGCGCGATGCTTGCGCGGGATGGCGAGCAGTTCGGCCTCGTCATCGGCGGCAAGCGGGCGGACGAAGGCGACATGCTCGCCCGCGCAGACGCGCCACCCCTCCCCCGGTGCGACACCACCGCGCAGTTCGACCGGCACGTCGCCGCGTGCCCGCGCCTCGTTCCGGGCGGCAGCGGCCAGGGCGGCGATCACGGCGGGATCATCGGCCAATATGCCACCATCGACGGCGAAGGCGGCGGACACCAGTGCCTGGCCGAACAGGCGGCTGCGCACATGCTGAAGCGGCAGCAGGCCGCAAATCTGGCCCGAGGGCGCAACCGCCGCGAGCATCAGCGCCCGGTTCGCGGTCGCCCGCTCGATCGCGATCAGCCAGGCCGGGCGATGGAAGGGCGTGCTGGCGCCATGCGTCAGCACATAGGCATCGGCCGCCTGCGCCTGTGCCGGATCATTGAGGTCCAGCGTGGTGATCGCCAGATCGGCCCGGTTGCCGGCAATCATGCGGCGCGCGCCGCTTCCTGCGCCACCAGCGCATCGACGCGGGTCCAGGCGAAATCCTGGGTCAGGCGGCGCAGCTTGGCGGCCATGACGGACAGATTGGTATAGTGGCGCACCCGCGAGCGCAACGGCGCGCCGGCGACGCGCGGCTGATCCGGGTCGATTTCCCAGGGGTGGAAATAGATGATGGCGGGCCGCTGCGCCTGCCCATTCACCTGGCGGATCGCCCAGCGCGAAAAACCATAGGGCAGCAGGCGGAAAAAGCCCCCGCCCCCGGCCGCCAGCGTGCGCTGGCCAAGCTTTGCCGTGGTGACCGGCAGTTCGAGCAGATCCGATCCGGCCACCGGCTTCCAGGCGAAGCGCGGCGAGTCGGGCCAGCCATAATGGTCATGCCGGATCGGCGCGACGCTGCTGGAATAGGCATAGCCTTCTTCCGCCAGGATCGGATGCGCCCAGGGCGTGCGCGGGTCGATCGAGAAGCTGGGCGCGCGATAGCCCGACACCTTCTGCCCGCTCGCATCCTCCAGGATCGCACGGGACTTGCGCAGGTCGGCGCGAAACTGTTCGGGGGTGAAGGTGAAGACGCGGGCATGGTCATAGCCATGGCTGGCGACTTCATGCCCGGCTTCGGCAATTCGGCGCATCAAAGCGGGATAGCGTTCGGCGACCCAGCCCAGCGTGAAGAAGGTCGCGGTGACGCCAGCCTGCGCGAACAGGTCCAGCACCGCATCGGTGTTGCGTTCGACGCGGTGCGTCAGCCCCTCCCAGTCGGAACGGTCGATCGTCCGCTCGAAGGCGCCGACCTGGAACCAGTCCTCGACATCGACGGACAGGGCATTGTGCATCATGATCTTGTCCCGGTTGTGCGCGCGGGCGCGATCAGGCGGCGTTGCGCTCCGGATCGGCGGCGCGTTCGTCGCGCTCGACCCAGTCGACCAGCAGGGTCAGCACGCGGCGCAGCGCCGCATCCTGTTCCTCGACGCGGAATTCGAGGCCCGACAGACGCTCCTCAATCAGGGCGAAACAGCCCTTGAGCGCTTCGGGATCGACCGTCGGCGCGGCGTAGGAGGCATGGTTCTGCATTGCGCGCAGGGCGGCGATCTCGGCGCGCAGCGCCTCAATCTCCTCATGCACGGCGGGCGGTACGAGATCGGGCTGCGCCGGCGCCTGCCAGGCGACCGCCTGCGGTGCGGGGGCAGCGGCGACCGGTTCGGCCGATGCGGCCGGTGCGATCGGCTCCGGGGCGGTTTCGCCGGCAGTATCCAGCACGGACGGCGCGATCGGCTCGGCGCTGACATCCTCGTCCACGCCCATATCCTCGATCACCGCCTGGACCGCCTGACCGTCAATCTCGGTCAGCTGCTCCAGCGCGCCCAGCAGCAACACGCGGCTGACCAGCGCATTGATGCGGCGCGGCACGCCGCCGGTGGCGGCATAGATGGCGTCGAGCGCATCATCGGTGAAATAGGGATTGCCGGTCCAGCCAACCAAGGTCAGGCGATGGCTGATATAGGGTTCGACCTCCTGCGGCAGCATCGGGTCGAGATGATGGGTCGCGATCACGCGCTGGCGCAGCTGCTCCAGTTCGGGCGAGCGGACGAGGTCGCGAAATTCCGGCTGGCCGAGCAGGAAGATCTGCAGCAGCGACTGACCGCCCAACTGGAAGTTGGACAGCATGCGCAGTTCCTCGATCGCCGAAACCGGCAGGTTCTGCGCTTCGTCCACGATCAGCAGCGAGCGGCGACCGGCGCGGGCCTGGCCCTGCAGATATGCCTCGATCTGGCGCAATATCTGCGCCTTGGCGACGCCGTCGGTGGCAAGGCCAAAGCTCTGCGCGGCAAGGCGCAGCATGTCGTCGCCCTCGACCTGGGTCGACACGATCTTCGTCGCGGTCAGGCGCGCCGGATCGATCGTGCTCATCAGATGGCCGACCAGCGTCGTCTTGCCGGCGCCGATGTCGCCGGTGATGACGATGAAGCCCTCGCCCTGCGCAAGACCATAGCCCAGATAGGACAGTGCCTTGCGATGCGTCGTGCTCTCGAAATAGAAATGCGGGTCCGGCGTCAGCTGGAACGGGCGTCCCTGCAATCCATAGAACTGATCGTACATCTGTCGTCTCCATCCGGCCGACCGGCGTCGTACAGACGCCGTTATAGCCCGAATTTCCTTAAAAGCTGTAACGCAGGCCGACCTGGCCCATCGCGTTGATCAGCGTGTCAAAATCATCCGCCTTCGCCGCATCGACGCCAAGCGAAGCCGATGCCGTAAGTTTCTTGGTCAAGCCCCTGAAATAGTTTGTGAAGGCACCATAGTTCAAGACATCGGCGCGAGCGCCGCTGGCATCGAAATAATTGATGTAAACCGCCGTATCCAGGGAATCGCGATCGTTGAACGCGTAGGTGACGGTGCCATTGCCATACCAATTCTGGTCGCGGGTGCCGCTGATCAGCACGCTCTGGGTCGTCGGCGTGATGAACTTGCGGTTGGAATAGCCGCCGCCCAGACCAAAGCCCCAGGGGCCGCGCCGGGTGGAATATTGGCCGGCGACGCCGCGATAGCGGAAATTGGCGCCGGTGATGCCGGCCAGCGCATCGTTGAAACATTCGCCCCCGCCGGTCGGCGAGAAGGCGCAGCCGGTGAGATCGCCGGTGAAGGGATTGCGCGGCACGATCAGGTTGGTGCCAGTGAAGGCCGCGGCATCCGCCGTGATCATCCGGCCGAAGCTTTCAATGCCGTCGAACACGGCGATGCCGATGCTGCTGTTGCGGCCCTGCCAGGTGAACTGGCCCTGATAGGACATGCCGCCATAGCGTTCGCCCACCGTCGCCTTGAGCGACGTGCGGCGATTGGGCCGCCACAGCACGCCCACATCCCAGATCAGGTCGCCGAAATCATAATAAAGTTCGCGCGGCGAACTCTTGTCGGTGACATAGCGGCCGTTGCGGATGATCGGCACGCCATCCTCGTCCAGCAAGGGCGCGCGCTGGCTGATCTCTATATCCTCATAGCCGATGCCGCCGAGCAGCGCGACCGTGGGCGAGACCGGCATGATCGCATCGACCCGGCCCCAGACATCCTCGAACCGCTGGTCGAGCTGGCTGGCATCCTCGCGGCTGTAGCCGGCGCTGGCGGTCAGGCCGACCGGCAATATCGTGCCCGGCGCAAAGCCGATGGAGCCGTTCAGGTCATGCGACCAGCTTTGTGCGAAGGAGCCATTGGCGATCGCGGCGCCGGGGACATTCACATCGACATCATCATCGACGCGGGCATAGCCCAGCCGATAGGAAGCCTTGATGTCGAGATCGCCCACCTTCGTGGCGTAGCTGGGCCCGATATAGCCGCCCCAGATCTGGCTGTTAAAACGGTTGTCGATCGCCGCGGCGCCCGAATAGCCGTCGGTGCGCACGCGCGAGGCGATGCCGCCGGCCTGCAGGGTGAGTTCGGGGGTCAGCTTGTAGCCGGCATTGGCGATACCGCTCAGCACGTCGGAATCGGTCGCGTGACCCCAGCCGAAACTGTGCATATACTGGACGTCCGCCGCGGCATTGAGCCGACGGGTCTGGACCTCCACCGTCACGCCGGCGGTGAGATTGGTGTAGGTCACGACGTCGCCGTCGCCCTTGAGCGGCACCATCACCACCTGGTCGATACCAAGATAAGGCGTGACATCGACCTTCTTGGTCGACACGGGCGTGCCTTGCGCCAGCGCCGGGGCGCTGACACTGGCAAGCACCAGCAGCGAGGTGCCGGCGATCAGGGCGCGCGCGGTCATCCCGCCTCCCCCTTGCCATAATAGGAACCGAAGCGGCGAGCGCCGCCGGTGTAGCGGACGGCGTTGAGCAGCAACTGGACCTGCGCTCCGCCCTTCAGCAACGCAGCCGCCTCCCGCAGCGCGCTTTCCGATGTCTTGTCGGCACGCACAACCAGCAGCGCGACCGCGACATGGCTGGCCAGCACGGCAGCGGGCGAGGCCGCGAGCAAAGGCGGGGAATCAAACACGATGATGCGATCGGGCCGACCCTCGGTCAGCCGTTGCAACAGCATTTCGGTGCGCGCCGAGGCAAGATATTCGGTATCGGCATGGCTGCGCTGGCCCGCCGGCAGGACGGACAGTGAGGGAATGTCGGTGCGCAGCACGCAATCCTCGATCGCGACCAGCGGATCGGCGAGCGCGTCCATCAGCCCCGGCCCGGCCTGCAGGCCCAGCGTTTCGGGGATGCCGGGATTGCCGAAATCGGCATCGACCAGCAAAATCTCGCGATCCTGTTCGGCCGCCAGGCTGAGCGCCAGGTTGATCGCGCAGAAGGTCTTCCCCTCGCCGCTATGGGGCGAACAGAGGAGGATGCGGTTGCCGCGCGGATTGTCCTGAAGATGGGTCAGCAGCCCGCGCTTGAGCAGGCGGAACTCCTCGCTCATCGCGGTGACCGGCGCGCCGGGTACCAGGAAGCCGGCTTCGGTCAGCCGGTCGCGATCGACCGGTTGGGCCGGGCTGGTCCAGGCCTGGGCACGGAAGATCGGCGCTTCGCCGGACGCGACCGGGGCCGGCGCCGGCGGCGCGGGATCGAACATCGGCGGCGGTGGCGGCGCATCGGCCGGCACATCGACGGCCGGTGCTGCGCGTCCACGCAGGGCCGCCTGAAAATCGAAAATCTCGGTGGCGCGTTCGATCAGCGAGCCGCGGCCCTTGATGGGGCTATGCTGGTTCATGGGATCAGGCTCCTTCACGCCGTACCGCGCTGGATGAATTCGACGACGATCAACAACAGACACAGGGCAGCCAGGCCGCCGCTGGCGCCCGCAAACCATTTCATCCGCTGCTTGTCGAGAGCGACCTGGGCCGTGCTGGCGACCTGGGTGATCGACCCGGCAACCGGAATGCCCACGGCCCGTTCCAGACGGGCGGCCGTCGGGAAGGTGCCCTTGAGCTGGCCGATAGCGAAGGCGACGCCAATGCCGGCGCCGATGCCGAGGATCAGCACGCCCAGCAGCAACAGCGGCCGGTTGGGTGCAGCCGGCGCCGTCGGCAGGCTGGCGGGCTGAAGAACGCTGAACTGCACCGCGCCGGTTTCCGTCTTCACGTCGCCACGCAGGCGGATTTCCTCGCGGTCGGCGAGCAGCTTGTCATATTGGGTCTGGAGCGCGGCATAGTCGCGATCCAGCTTTTCCTGTTCGGACGCCACGCCCGGCTCATCGATCTGATGCGCGGTCATGGTGTTGAGATCGGCCTGAAGCTGCGCCTTGCGGGTCGACAGCGCCTGCACGGTGGCGGCGCGCTCCGCCTGCATCGACTTGATCGACAGATAGGCGGGATTGGGCGTGCCGGCAGCGGCCGCGCCACTGGCGCCGCCCTGGCGACGCAGATTGTCGACCTGCCGCTGGGCGGCGATCACGTCGGGATGGCTGGCAGTCCAGCCGCGCGCGCGCATGCCGGCGAGTTCGGCCTGGGCCTGGGCCAGCGGGGATGCACCGCCACCGACCGCCACGCCCGGCAGGGTCGCCGGGGTGCCGGCCAATTGGCCGTTCATTGCGCTGAGCGCGCTTTGGGCCTGCACCAGCTGGGCATCGATATTGTTGATCTCCAGACGAGCGGCATCCATGCGCTGGCTGATCGTGCCGGCGCCCGGCAGCACGCCGGCATAGCGCTGGGCAAATTCGACGCGCCGCTTGTCGGCGGCTTCGAGCTGCTTGCCGCGACCGGCGATCTGCTGGTCGAGGAAAGCCAGGCTCTGGCGGGTTTCGGTGCGACCGCCAGTCAGATTTTCTTCCTGGAAGATGTCGATCAGCTTCTGCACCACCTGCTGGGCGATGCGGGCATTGGCGCCATCCGACAGGCCGCTGTCGGCCGAGGTCGCGCTGATGTCGATCATGCTGGGGTCGGCCTGGGCCAGCACGGTGATATGCTCACGCAGGGTGGTGATCTTGCCCGCCACGTCGCGCGGCCCGGAAATGGTCTGGGCGAGATCCGTGCCGCGCACGACCTTTTCCAGATTCTCCGCGCTCAGCAGCGTCTGGCGCACCCGGTCCAGATCCTGCTGGGACTGGACCTGGGTAATGCCGATCTTGTCCTCCAGCAGCGACTGGGTGTTCACATAGACCCGCGCCTTGGATTCATAGCCATTGGGGATGAGCGACACGCCCAGCCAGCCCAGCATGCACACGCCCCAGGCCACGGCCAGCGCGATCCAGCGCCGGCTCCATATGCCGTGGAGGAGGACCAGCAGCTCGTCGTACAGACCCGCCATGATCAGAACATGCTTTCCGGAATGATGATGACATCGCCGGGCGCCAGCATGACATTGGCCTTGGTGTCGCCCTTCTTGAGCAGGTCGCCGATGCGGACCTGATATTCCTTCTGCTTGCCGCTCGCCTTATCGAAGCGGACCAGCCGGGCGCGATTGCCGGACGCATATTCGCTGAGGCCACCGACCGAGATCATGGCGTCAAGCAGCGTCATGTTCGCGCGATAGGGGATGGAGGCCGGCTTTTCGGTCGCGCCGACGATCCGCACCTGCTGGCTGTAGGTGCCGGAGAAATTATCGACGATCACCGACACCAGCGGATTTTCGATATATTGGGTCAGCGCCAGCTTGATGTCGTCAGACAGCATCTTGGGCGTCTTGCCGACGGCCGGCATGTCGGTGATCAGCGGCGTGGTGATGCGGCCATCGGGACGCACCTGCACCTTGGCGCCCAGTTCCGGGTTGCGCCAGACGAAGATGGTCAGGTTATCGAGCGGGCCGATGATATATTCCTCGCCCGGCCCCTCCTGGGTCGCGACGAAGGATGCGGGGGGAAGCTGCGGCGCGGAGCCGGTCGAAGCGCAGCCCGACAGAGCCACCGCAGGCAGCGATGCACCGATCAGGAGCCTGGAAATCCGCTGGAAACGCATAAAATTCACCCCTTCATACCATCATAGCCGACGCGCGACCGGAAAAAATGATCGCGTGCAGGCCCATGGCTTCATCCTCGTCATGCCGGAAAAGGGTAAAGATAGGGTTAGGCCTGCTGTCGGACATGGATTAGCCAAGTAATAGTTCACGAGGACTTGGGTGGCCAAGAAAGGCCGCGGGACTTGCCGACGCGCCATAGGCACCGGCAAGGAAGATCGCGATGAAATCGCCGACCTCGACTGGCGGCAACGCGACCTTTTCGCCCAACCGGTCGATCGGCGTGCAAAGGCAGCCGACGACATTGACCGGCTGGGTGGTCGGTTCGCGCCCGAAGCGGTTGGCGACCGCGATCGGATAGTTGCGCCGCACGACCGTGCCGAAATTGCCGCTGGCCGCCAGTTGATGATGCAGGCCGCCATCGACGACGACGAAGGTTTCACCCTGGCTCTGCTTCACATCGACGACACGGGTCAGATAGATGCCCGCCTCCCCCACCAGCCAGCGGCCCAGCTCGATCGCGAATGCGCTGTCGGTCAGGATATCGGGCAGCGCGTTGAGCGCGGTGTCGAGCGCGACGCCGATCGGCCGGATGTCCAGCCGCTCGTCGCCGGGAAAATAAGGGATGCCGAAACCACCACCCAGATTGACCAGAGGCGGCGCAGCGCCGACCGCATCGGACAGGCGCGCGGCAAGGTCGATGGTCGCCGCCTGGGTTTCGATGATCGCCATCGGATCAAGCGCCTGGCTGCCGGCGAAGATATGCCAGCCGCGCCAGTCCGCGCCGCCATCGATCATCGCGCGCGCCAGCGCGGCCGCGCGATCGGCATCGACGCCGAACGGCTTGGCCCCGCCGCCCATGCGCATGCCGGACCCTTTGAGGTCGAAATCCGGGTTCACCCGCACGGCCAGACGCGGCACCTTCCCCAGACGCTCCGCCACGGTCAGCGCGCGCGCGCCCTCCCCCTCGGACTCCAGGTTGATGGTGATGCCGGCATGGATGGCGGCTTCCAGTTCGTCATTGCGCTTGCCCGGTCCGGCAAAGCTGATCCGTGCCTGGTCCATGCCGGCTTCCAGCGCCATCGCCAGTTCGCCGCCCGATGCGATATCGAACCCGTCGACCAGCCCCGCCATGCGCGAGAGCAGCGGCGCATAGGGATTGGCCTTGATCGCATAATGAAGATCGATCTTCTTGGGGATCGCCTCGCGGAAGCGGCGGACCTGCGCCTCGATGATGCCCATGTCATAGACGAACAGCGGCGTGTCGCCCGCTTCGTCGACCAGGCTCGCCGCGCCGCAGCCGCCGATCAGCAGCATGCCTTCTTCCTCGGCGAACCAGGCGGGAATGGGGCCCATGGGCTTCATGACGCATACTCCTTGGCCAGCGCGACTCGATCGATCTTGCCATTGGGGTTACGCGGGAACTGTGCAAGCACTAGCGTCTCGCGCGGCTGCATGAAATTGGGCAGTTCGGCCTTCAGATGGGCGGCAACAGCCGCGACAACATCAGGATCGGCGGCGCGCAGCAGCAACAGCACTGCCTGCCCCAACCGCTCATCCTTGACGCCAAGAGCGACAGCCTCCGCCACGCCGGGAACGGCGACCGCCGCCTCCTCGATCTCGGTCGGGCTGATGCGATTGCCGGCCGACTTGATCATCGCATCGTCGCGGCCGACGAAATAGAGCAGCCCATCCGCGTCGCGGCGGACGGTGTCGCCCGACCATACGGCGGTGCCGCCATGGCGCGAAGCGAACGGGGCGGGCTTGAAGCGCTCGGCGGTGCGCGCCGCATCCTGCCAATAGCCCTGCGCCACCAGCGGCCCGGCATGGACCAGTTCGCCCGGCTCGTCATCCTCGGCCAGCGTGCCGTCGGGGCGGACCACCAATATCTCGGCAAAGGGAATGGCCGCGCCCATCGAATCCGGATGACTGTCAACCAGCGCGGGCGGCAGATAGGTGGAGCGGAAGGCTTCTGTCAGGCCATACATGGGATAGAGATCGGCCTGCGGAAACAGCGCACGCAGCCGTGCCACCAGCGGCCGGGCCAGCGCCCCGCCGCTATTGGTCAGGCGCCGGAGCTTGGCTGCGATCTCCGTCGGCCAATCCAGTTCGGTGAGTTGCACCCAGAGCGGCGGCACCCCGGCCAGAGTGGTGATGTCCCAGCGATCGACCGCCTTCACCACGTCGCGCGGGGTCAGATAATCGAGCGGATAGGCGCATCCGCCCGCATACCAGGTGGAAAGCAGCTGGTTCTGGCCATAGTCGAAGCTGAAGGGCAGCACGCACAGCGTCCGGTCCTGCGGTGCCAGCCCCAGATAATGGGCCACCGACACCGCGCCGAGCCAGAGATTGGCGTGGCTGAGCATCACCCCCTTGGGACGGCCGGTCGATCCGCTGGTGTAGAGGATGGCGGCCAGAGCATCGGGCGCGGCATTGGACGGCGGCAATGCCACCCCGCCGCTCATCCCCGCCGCCGCATCATCCTCGCGATGGAGATGGCAGCTAGCCGGGACATCGCCGGGGGCCAGCGTCGACAGGCGGCTGGCCGTGCCGATCAGCAGCGCCGCGCCGCTATCGGCCAGGATATGGGCGACCTGCGCATGTTTGAGCAGCGGATTGACGGGGACATGGACAAGCCCCGCGCGCGGCGCGGCGAGCGGCATCAGCGCCGCGACCGGCCCCTTGGCCACCCAACTCGCCACCCGCGCGCCGGGCGCGAGGCCGAAGCCCGCCAGCCATCCGGCGAGGCGACCAAGCGCCTGTTCCAGTTCGGCATAATCCTGCGCGCCCGACCGCCCCGCCAGCGCCGGCCGTTCCGGATCGCCACGCAGCAGCAGATGGTCTATCGGCTGCACATCGGCATCGTCGATTGGCGCCTTGGAAGCCAACAGGGGGTCGCTTAACGTCATGTCCAGAATTAGGTCCTAAGGGCAGCTAAGGTGCCGGGAGATAATAGGTTGCTGGTCCCAAGGGAATATCGGACGCTGTCGGAAGTGCGGTCGGCGATCGGCGGCCGGATGGACCGCGCCCATATCGACAGCCTGTTCAACCGGCTGGACTGGTTTGAAACATTGCACCCCCTTTGCCTTGGCGACACCCCGCTCAGGGTGTTCCAACAGACAGAGGACGCCTGCGAGGCCTGGTTGTTCCTTCTCGCGCCCTCGGCTCGTCGCCTAACTGCCCTTGCCAATTGGTATAGTTTCGCCTGGAGCCCGATTTTCCTTGGGGCGCCGGACGCGCGGCAACAGGCCCGGCTGCTGGAGAATATCGCCCGCCATCTGCTGCGCGAACAGGCGCAGATCAACCTCTATCCGCTCGCCCTGCCCGGCCCACTGATCGGCGCCTTTCGCCGCGCCGGCTGGTTCGCGGTGCAGCGGCCGATGGGCGGCCGATATCTGCTGCATGTCGATGGCCGGGATTTCGCAACCTATTGGGCGCAGCGTCCCGGCCGGTTGCGCAACCAGGTGCGGCGCAAGGCCCGACTGGGCCGTTATGACCTCAGCATCCATGACAAGCTGACCAACGCGCTGTGGCAGGATTATGTCGATGTGCAGGCGCATAGCTGGAAGGCGCCCGAACCTGGCCTCAACTTCCTGCGCGTCCTGGCGCAGCGGGAAAGCGATGCCGGCACCTTGCGGCTGGGCTTTGCCCGTCTGGACGGCCGCGCCGTGGCGACCCAATTATGGACGGTGGAACATGGCACGGCGCTGATCCACAAGCTGGCCCATGACAGCGCCCAAGACGAAGGATCGCCCGGCACCTTGCTGAGCCATGCGATGTTCGCCCATGCCATCGACCAGGACCGGGTCGCGACGATCGATTATGGCACCGGTGACAATGACTATAAGCGCGAATGGATGGACGAGCGCATTCCCCTCCATCAGATCGACCTGTTCAATCCGCGCCGCGCATCCAGCTGGTTTCCCGCCGCGCGCACCTGCATTTCCGCGCTTGTCGGATAGGCGGCGAGCCATTAGATAGCCGCCATCATGCGGGCGCAAACCACTCAGCCGGTCGACCGGACAGACGATATCGAAACCCTGGTGCGGGCGCTGCTGCGCGACGTGCTGAGCCTGTCGCAGGAGCGGGCCGATGGGTTCGAGGCCGACACGCCGCTGTTCGGCGCCCTGCCCGAGCTGGACTCGATGGCCGTCGCCGGCTTGCTCACCGAAATGGAAGATCGCTTCGACATCCTGATCGAGGATGAGGATATCGACGGCGACACGTTCGAGACTTTCGGCACGCTGGTCGCCTTCCTGCGCGCCAAGCTGGGCTGAAAGCCGCCTTTTCTCCAAAAAATTCGGGCTGAGCCGTTTCCGGCCCAGCCTTTCTTTTCTTACGCTTCGACCAGCTGCTCGAAGTCGGCTTCGGCGAGGAAGCGTTCGACGTCGAGGGCAGCCATGCAGCCCATGCCGGCTGCGGTCACCGCCTGGCGGTAGATCTTGTCGGTCACGTCGCCGGCCGCGAACACGCCTGGAATGGCGGTGTGGGTCGTGCCCTTCTCTACCACGATATAGCCTTCATCGAGCGGCAGCTTGCCGTCGAACAATTCGGTCGCGGGGTGATGGCCGATCGCGACGAAGCCGCCATCGGTCGGCACGTGCGACTTTTCGCCGGTGACGGTGTCGATCAGATCGACGCCGACCAGACCTTCGGGCGTGCCGCCGCCGACGAACTTGTCGACCGCCTTGTTCCACAGCACCTTGATGTTGGGGTGGGCGTGCAGGCGCTGCTGCAGGATCTTTTCCGCGCGCAGCGAGTCGCGGCGGTGGATCAGGGTCACGTCATGGCTGTGGTTGGTGAGGTAGAGCGCCTCCTCGACCGCAGTGTTGCCGCCGCCGATGACCACGACCTTCTTACCGCGATAGAAGAAGCCGTCGCAGGTGGCGCAGGCGCTGACGCCCTTGCCCTGCAGATGCTCCTCGCCCTCGACACCCAGCCACTTGGCCTGGGCGCCGGTGCAGATCACCAGCGTGTCGGCAACATAGAGGGTGCCGCTGTCGCCCTTCAGTTTGAAGGGGCGTTCGGACAGGTCGACGTCGACGATCTGGTCATACATCATCTGCGCGCCGACATGTTCGGCCTGGGCCTGCATCTGCTCCATCAGCCAGGGGCCCTGGATCACATCCTTGAAGCCCGGATAATTTTCGACGTCGGTGGTGATGGTCAGCTGGCCGCCCGGCTGCATGCCCTGCACGACGATCGGCGCCAGGCCCGCGCGCGCGCCATAGATGGCGGCGGACAGGCCGGCCGGGCCGGAACCGAGAATGAGCATGCGGGTGGAGTGGGTGGCGGTCATCGATAATTCCAGCTGCGATTCGTGTGGCCGCCAGAGATAGGCCCTGCCAGCCCCCGCGCAAGCAGGAGTTGGGCAGGAGATTTGCTTGGGACGGCCAAAGTTTGAGCCGCAGCATCGCCGAGGCGTTGCACAAGCCGCGTTGCCTTATGATCCATGATGTATCACAAATGACTGATCGATAGTCATTGGGAGAGACCGAGCATGGCAACATTCGTGCTGGTGCATGGCGGGGGACATGGCGGCTGGTGCTATCAGAAGGTCGCCCGGCGGCTGTGCGCGGCGGGGCATGAGGTGCATTGCCCGACGCTGACGGGCCTTGGCGAGCGCGCCCATCTGCTCAACGCCGACATCGATCTCGACACGCATATCCAGGATGTGGTGGCGCTGATGACGTTCGAGGGGCTGGAGGATGTCATCCTGGTCGGGCACAGCTATGGCGGGATGGTGATCACCGGCGTCGCCGATCGCGCGGCCGAGCGCATCCACGAACTGGTTTATCTGGATGCCGCCCATCCCAGGGACGGGGAATCGCTGGAAATAGTGGCGCCCGCGCAGATGGAGCCGACCCGCGCCATGGGCCGCACCGTCGACGGGATCGAACTGGTGATGTGGCCCTTCCCCGGCATGGCGGGCTTCTTCGGCATCACCGATCCGGCCGAGGCTGCCTGGACCGAGGCGCGGCTGACGCCGCATCCGTGGAAATGCTTCGGCCAGCCGCTAAGGCTGGAAAATGGCGACGCGGCGTTTCGCCTGCCACGCACCAATATCAATTGCACCCATGCGTTGCAGAACAGCCCGGACGAGGCCCGCGCCCGCCAGTTGGACGGGCATCGCAATTTCGAGATCGACACTGGCCATGACCTGATGATCACCGAGCCGGAGGCGGTCGCGACCATGCTGCTGGAGGTGGCGGGTTAAAGGCCCGCTTCCTCCTCAGTCGAGGACGTTGGGCAGATCCTCGAACCCCTTGCGCAGGGCGGCGGACCAGCCCTGCGAGATCATGGCGAATTCCTCATTGTCCGCCTCGATCCGGGTGCGGACGCGGAAGTCGAACGTGTCGGTCTCGATCACGGTGAGGTCGAGCGGCATGCCGACCGACAGGTTGGAGCGCAGGGTCGAATCCATCGACACCAGCACCGCCTTGGTCGCATCCTCCAGGCTCGTCTCGCGCTGGATGATGCGGTCGAGGATCGGCTTGCCATATTTATGCTCGCCGATCTGGAAGAAGGGCGTGTCCTCGGTCGCCTCGATGAAATTGCCGGCCGAATAGATGAGATAGAGGCGCGGCTTGCCGCCCTTGCGCTGGCCCGCGATCATGATCGAAGCGCTGGCGGCCGATCCGTCCATGGCGATGCTCTCGCGATAGCGGCCCTGCATGGTGCGCATCGCGTCACCCACCAGCTGCGCCGCGCGGTGCATCGTGTCGCAATTGAGGATGGTTTCGACCTCGGGATCGCTCTCCGCCTCGCGGATCGCGCGCGACAGCATCGTCTTCACCCCCTGGGTGATCGACAGATTGCCCGAACAGAGCAAGGTGATCGCCCGTTCACCTTCGACATGATAGGTGAAGCTTTTCCGGAAGCGGGCAATATTGTCCATGCCCGCATTGGTCCGGGTGTCCGACAGCATGACCAGCCCCTGGTCCACGCGTACCGCCACACAATAGGTCATCGCCCCGAAGTCCTGCTTATCTCTACCCTAGGAGCGAGGCGTGGGCGTGCTCTGCTGTTGCTGGCGTTGCAATTGCCGTTCCTCGACTCCGTCTTCCGCCTGCGCGATCCGGACATCGGCGTCAATGCTGATATCGCCCGCGACCGTAACGGAGCCCCGTATCGGGGCAGCTTCGTCGGCATCCAGGCCACTGGCCAGGCGCAGATAGCGTTCGGTGACGCAGACACGATTGGACGGATCAAAGCCGACCCAGCCCAGCCCCGGCACCAGCGCTTCGGCCCAGCCATGGGTTTCGTGCAGCAGATCGCCCTCGGACGCGAGCAGATAGCCCGAGACATAGCGGGCCGGCACCCCCAGCAGGCGCGCACCGGCGAGGAATATCTGGGCATGATCCTGGCACACGCCAGCCCCCAGCGCGAAGGCCTGCGCCGCGGTCGTGTCGGCGCCGGTCACGCCCGGCCGATACTGAACGGCATCGCTGATCGCGGCCGACAGGGCATGGAGCTGCGCCAGCGGCCCGTCGCCCTCCGGCAGGGCGGCGACCATGGCCCGGATCGCGTCGGACGCTTTGGTCAGCGCCGTGTCGCGCAGGAAATAGCGGGCATCGACCCGGCATTGCGGCAGGCCGCCAATGCCATGGGTCTCGCGCGTCTCGACCAGCCCCTCGGCAACGATCACCGCCTCGTTCAGGCTATCATGGCGGACCCACACCGCCTCCATCTCGCCATAGCTGTTAGGACGGAAATTGGTCAGCGCCTCGCCATTGATGCTGACCTGCCAGTCATGGACTTTCTGACCCGGCGTATCGACCGGCACCAGCTTCAGCCGCATGGCGACGCGGCCGGCCGAGGCGGGATAACCATAGACGGTCTGGTGACGGACGAGCAATTTCATGGCGCGCTTCCCCTCCCCCCTTCAGCCGAAATGATAGGTTTCGGCGATTTCGACGCCGAGCCGGTTGCTCATCATGAGGCTATACTGCACCGTTTCATGCAGGCCGCGGCGGAAAATCTCGCCCGCGTCCAGTTCCTCCAATTCGCTCACCAACTGCTTCACCGTGTCATGACAGGTGCCGCGCGCATTGTGCCAGCCGGCCAGCCGGTTGAGCCGATAGGCGAGCTGATCGCAGCAATAGGCGACGCTGCGCGGGAACAGCCGGTTGAGCATCAGAAAGTCGGTGATCTGCCAGGGCGTATAGGTGCCGCCATAGACATGATGATAGGCGCGCGCGCCCGACAGCGCATAAAGCACCGACGTCCATTGATAATGGTCGCGATTGCCGCCGATCACCTCGGTTTCGGGCAGCAGCACATAATATTTCACATCGAGCAGCCGCAGCGTCATCTGCGCCCGCTCCAGCGCCGATCCGCAGCGCAGGAAGTCATGGCCTTCATTGCGCAGCTGGCCCGAATGCGCCGCGCCGCGGAAGGTCATGACGCGGGTCTTCACCCAGTCGATCAGCGCCGGCAGCTGCGCCTTGGCCTCGGCCACGTCATAGCTGTCGAGCTTGCGCCAGCCGTCGTTCAGCGCCTCCCACATGTCCTGGGTCAGCATGGTGCGCGCCGACTTGGCATTGGCGCGGGCCTTGAGCAGGCAGGAGCGGATCGAGCTGGGATTGTCGGCGTCCAGCATCAGGAAGGACACGACATCGCTTTCCGTCACCGGCACGCCATCGGGAAACTGATGCCCGGCCCCGGTCGCGCGCACGACCGATCGCCATTCGTCGCGATGATGCGCGCCCGGCAGGATCGCCATGCGCTGCCCCATCGACAGCAGCCGGGCGGTGGCTTCGGCGCGTTCCATATAGCGCGCCATCCAGAAGAGATTTTCGGCGGTCCGGCTCAGCATGTCTTGGCTCTTTTCACCGTGGGGGCCGGCGTCGTTGCGCCCGGCCCGGCATCATCAGGGGCAATCGGAAGGAAGGAAGCGGCCGGGCCCATCAGTCCTGCAACACCCAGGTATCCTTGACCCCGCCGCCCTGGCTGGAATTGACCACCAGCGACCCTTCGGTCAGCGCCACTCGGGTGAGGCCACCGGGGACCAGCCGCAATTGCTTGCCGACCAGGCAATAGGGACGGAAATCGGCATGGCGGCCGACGACACTGGCCGGGCCGAGCGTCGGCACGGTCGACAGGTCGAGCGTCGGCTGGGCGATGAACTCGCCGGGATTGGCCTTGATCCGCTCGGCATAGGCCTCGACCTCGGCCTTGCTCGCCTTGGGGCCGATCAGCATGCCATAGCCGCCCGAGCCATGGACTTCCTTGGCCACCAGTTCGTGCAGATGCTCCAGCACATAGGCCATCTCGTCGGGCTTGGAGCATTGCCAGGTCTGGATATTGTCGAGGATCGGCTCCTCACCCAGATAGAAGCGGATCATTTCCGGCACATAGATATAGACCGCCTTGTCGTCGGCGATGCCCGATCCGGGCGCGGACGCCAGCGTCACCCCGCCATTGCGATAGACGCTGAAGATGCCGGGGACACCGAGCAGGCTGTCGGGCCGGAAGACCAGCGGATCGATATATTCGTCGTCGATGCGGCGATAGATGACATCGACCGCCTTTGGACCGAGCGTCGTCTTCATCCAGACCCGGTCATTGTCGACGAACAGATCGGCCGGCTCGACCAGTTCGACGCCCATCAGATCGGCAAGGAAGCTATGCTCATAATAGGCGCTGTTGAGCGAGCCGGGCGTCAGCACCACCACCACCGGATCGCCCTTGCAGGCGGGCGGCGCGACCTCCTTCAGGCTCTTGAGCAGTTCGGCGGGATAATCATCGACCGGCGCGACCATGCCCTGCGCGAACAGCTCGGGGAACATGCGCGTCATGATCTCGCGGTTTTCGAGCATGTAGGACACGCCCGAGGGGGTGCGGCAATTATCCTCCAGCACCTCGAAACTGCCCGGCCCGGTGCGCACGATGTCGATGCCGACGATATGGCTGTAGACCTTACCCGGCGGGGTGAAGTCCGCCATTTCGGCCAGATAGGCGCTGTTGCGATAGATGATGTCGGCCGGCATGATGCCCGCCTTCACGATCTCGCCGCGATGATAGACATCGTGCAGGAAGGCGTTGAGGGCGCGGGCGCGCTGCCGGATGCCCTTGTCGAGGATGCGCCATTCATTCGCGGTGAAGATGCGGGGCAGCAGGTCGAAGGGGATCAGTCGTTCGGGGTCGCCGCCCTCGCCATAGACGGCGAAGGTGATGCCGATGCGCCGGAAGATCGCTTCCGCCTCATCCATGCGACGATTGAGCCCGGCTATGCCTGTCCGCTCCACCCATTTCTGCACTTCGTCGTAACAGGGGCGCAGCGAACCATCAGGCTCAAACATTTCATGGAAGGGCAAGTTGTCGTTCCTCCCTCGGCCCTCGGCCGGTTGTGCATTGCAACAATAGTGCGCTGCATCGTTGCGATTGCAAGACAAAAATGGCGGAACGGAAAAAGCGTTCCGTCGGCCATGTCGGGATTGCGGAAATAGGTCGCGCCGATCGTTTCTACGCGCGCAAACCGGCGCGCGACGAGGGCTCTGGCAGGGCGTTCAAAAAAGAATGCAGATTTTTGCAATCGCCCCGTTGACCACTGTCCATCCCCTGCGTATAGCGCCGCCTCACCGCAGGGAAACACCCCCTGCGAGGCCCATGGGGCGGAGTAGCTCAGCTGGTTAGAGCAGCGGAATCATAATCCGCGTGTCGGGGGTTCAAGTCCCTCCTCCGCTACCATTTCCAAGACATCGAAAATGGCCCTTGGGGGCGCATTCAGGCGAGAGACCAGGCAGCAGGCAGCCGCCCGTCTCAACTTGATCGCAGCAATACTGTAACGATGACCCCGTCGCTTGCCGCCGCAGCCACCCGGCGCCTCAATGCAGCTTGAGGCGGGGGCGCACGAAGCGGTTGATATGGCTGACCAGGATCAGCGCGGGACCGCGTATGTTGCCGTGAACGGCGAGCAGATGCATGCGGTAGAGCGACATATAGACGAAGCGGGCCAGCCGCCCCTCCACCGCCATGCGCCCGCCGACCAGCTTGCCCATCAGCGATCCGACCGTCGAATAGCGGCTGAGCGACACCAGTGAGCCATGATCCTTGTAGACGAAAGGCTTGAGCGGGCGATCGGCCATCAGCCGGCCGAGATTGGCGAACACCGTGTCGGCCATCTGATGCGCGGCCTGCGCGCGCGGCGGGATCGGCCGATCGGCGCCCTGCGGCGTGTAGGAGGCGCAATCGCCCATCGCGAAGACGCGGTCGTCGGCCAGGCTCTGTAGCGTCGGGCGCACGATCACCTGCCCGGCGCGGGACAGTTGCAGCCCATCGAGGCCATCGCGGATCGCCGCTGCCTTGACCCCGGCGGCCCAGACCTGAAGATCGGCGGGGACGAAGCCGCCATCCTTCGTTTCCATTCCCTCAGGCGTGGAGGCGGTGACGGCGACGCCGGCGCGCACCTTGACGCCCAGCACCTCCAGTTCCTCGCGCGCGGCGTCGGCCAGCCGGTCGGGCAAGGCCGGCAGGATGCGCGGCCCGGCCTCCAGCAGGGTGACGTCGAGCCGCTGGCGATCGAACACTTCCAGTCCATAATAGCCCAGCGCATCGGCAGCATTATAGAGTTCGGCCGCCAGTTCGACCCCGGTCGCGCCGCCGCCGACGATCGCGATCCGCACCCGCGCATCCGACGCGGGATCGGCCGACATGGCGCGCGACACGCGCAGACAATGGTCGAGCAACTGGTCGCGGAAGCTGTCAGCCTGGGCCCGGCTGTCGAGGAACAGGCAATTGTCGGCGACGCCCGGCGTCCCGAAATCATTGGTGACCGATCCATAGGCCAGCACCAGATAGTCGTAGCGCACCGAATGGGCGCTCACCACCTCGCGTCCCTTGGGATCGAACACCGGCGCGATATGGACCCGCCGTGCAGTCCGATCGATGCCCTGCAGCGTGCCGTAAAGATAGCGATAGCCCCAGCGATGGCAGTGGCTGCGATAGCCGACCTCGTCCAGGCTGGCGTCGAGCGACCCGGTCGCGACCTCGTGCAGCAGCGGTTTCCAGATATGGGTGCGGTTGCGATCGATCAGGATGATGTCATGCCGCTTGCGACCGTAGCGGGCGCCGAGCTTGCGCGCGAGTTCGAGGCCGGCGGCGCCGCCCCCGACGATGACGATCTGGGTCTTCTTGTCGCGGATCAAGCGCATTCCTCCTCGATCAACGGGCCGGCGGATCGCGATCCGGCGCGCCGGTTGTGCATTGCAATAGGCCGCCCGGCGTCGCAAAGCGAGGCGTGGACAAGCAGAATTTCACCGAACGCAACCGGCGCGACATCGTCGCGATCGCGACCCAGCATTTCGCGGAAAAAGGCTATGCCGGCGCGCGGGTGGACGAGATCGCGGCCGCGACCGCGACATCCAAGCGGATGATCTATTATCATTTCGGCAGCAAGGACGGGCTCTATCGCGCGGTCCTGACCGAAGCCTATCGCGGCATCAGATCGGCCGAGCTTGAGGCCGAACTGGGCGACCTGCCGCCGCTCGCTGCGCTGGAGCGGCTGACCGCCCTCACCTTCGACTATCATTTCAACCATCCCGAACTGGTGCGGCTGGTGATGGACGAGAATATCCGGGGCGGCCCGCATGTCGGCGAGATTTCGCAAGGGCATAATGAAATCGTCCTGCCCAAGACCCAGGCGCTGATCGATCGCGGCATTGCCGATGGCAGCTTCCGCGCCGGACTGGACGCCGTCGATTTGCACATGACGATCAGCGCCCTCGCCTTCTACTTCGTGTCCAACCGCCACAGTTTCCACGCGATCTTCGGCGTCGACATGACCAGCGAAGCCGCGGCCGAGCGGCGCCGCGCGCAGGTGATCGACAATGTGCTGCGCTATTGCCGGGCAGAAGGCTGAAGGCTGGGCCGAGACCATGGGCCGGATCAGAACTGCATCTTGACCTGGCCGCCCAGCGCCAGCGCATCATTGGTACGGCGGTAGGAAAAGGCACCGGGATCGAGAATATATTGGACGTCTGGCCGGATGCTGAGCCAGCGCCGCAGCTGGATGCCATAGCTCATCTCGATCACGGTCTCGCCCACCGGCAGCGCGGCATAACCGCCGGGAACATCCTGCGCATCGGCCTCGGCGCTGCGCAGGCGCGGATTAACCTGCGCATGGACGATGCCGATCGAGATGCTGTCGGCGTCCCGCCCGGCAAAAGTGCCCGTCTTGACCAACCCGGCCGCATACCAGTGGGTGATCTGGGCCGATGCCTCCGGATTGGCGGTGAACTGGGCGAAGACGGAGAGGCCGCGATTGCCCGTTCCTTCGCGCAGGATCATCTGGTCGGCCAGCGCATAGACGCCATAGCGGCCCCGCAGCATGCCCCGTTCGCCGCGCCGGGCGGCGCGCGACGTGTCATAATAGGCGCCGATCTTATAATGACCCGGCAGCACATGGCTGCCCGGCGCGATGCCGGGATCATATTCCAGCTCCAGCGGCAGCAGCACGCCGGTCGTGCCGCCGGCAAAGGGGCGGAAGGCATTGTCGGGATCGTTGAGGCGTGGATTGACCTGATAGACGCCGGTGCGCAGCGCCAGATCGGGCCGAATACGATAGCGCGCCGCCGCGCCCCAGCGGGCATTGGGATAATTATACCAGCCGCTATTGCCCGATTCCGACAGCGGATGGGCACAGAAGGCCGCATTGACGAAATTGCAGCCCAGGATCATCCCGCCCAGATCATTGCCCATGGCAAAATAGCCCAGGCGCAGGTTGAGCCGGCCATTGTCGATATTCTGTTCGTAGCTGAATTCCGACAGGCGAGTATAATTGCCGCCGGCCGCCTCCTGGATCGGCAGGCGATTGCCGACGATGTCGGAGGAGAGGCCAACGCCGCGCCGGTCGTTGATGGTGACATGCACGATGCCGCCGGACAGGCCGACGATCCGGTCCATGTCGAAATCGAGGCTGGCCCGCAATTGCTGGGTATAGGCGCTGCCCCGCTGCTGGCCGCCATCGACCGCGGCGAAGGCTTCGCCGACATAGTCCGCGCGGACGGTGACGCCCGCCTGCTTCAGCCGCGTGCGCAGCCCGCCCCAGTCGCCGGTCAGCGTTTCGCGGGGGGCCGCCACCGGTTTTGCCGGCGCGGTCTCCTGCGCATGGGCGCCCGCAACCGGCAGCAGGGTCAGCAATATCGCCAGTGTCAGGCGGGCATGAAGGTGAAGATGTTGGGCCAAAGCCCCTCCCTTCCGCGCGGCACATCTGCGCGCGGTGACATGAATGATGACGACAGACAGGCGGAGCGGCGCCGGGCCGCCCCGCCCATGGTTCAGCGCAGCGTGTAGGCGATCACATAATCGCCCCGGTCGGGCGACTGGCGCGCACCGCCCGCCGTCACGACGACATATTGCTTGCCGCTTTTGGGCGACTTGTAACTCATCGGGCCGCCCTGGCTGCCGACCGGCAGGCGGGCCTTCCACACTTCCGCCCCGGTCGCCGCGTTGAAGGCGCGCAGGTAGAAGTCCTGCGTGCCGGCGATGAAGACCAGGCCGCCCTGCGTCGCCAGCGTACCGCCCAGTGTCGGCATGCCGATCGGGATCGGCAGGCCCATGCGGATGCCCATCGGCCCGGTGTCGCGCACCGTGCCCACCGGCACCTGCCACTTGATCGCCCGGCTCTTGAGGTCGATCGCGGTCAGCGTGCCATAGGGCGGCGCCTGGCAAGGAATGCCCAGCGCCGACAGGAAGCGGTCCTTCACCACCGAATAGGGCGTGCCCTTCAGCGGAACGCTGCCCATGCCGGTATTGACCGCCTCGCCCGCGCTGCCCGACTGGCCCTTCTGCGCTGCGGTCTGCGGGAACATCTGCACCCACAGGCCCAGGCGCATGTCATTGACGAAGATGGTGCCGCTGGTCGGATCGGTCGAGATGCCGCCCCAGTTCATGCCGCCCAGCGATCCGGGGAAGCTCAGCGACTTGTCGGTGCCCGGCGCGGTGTAGAGCCCCTCATAGCGCATGCCCTTGAAAGCGATCCGGCAGAGCAGCTGGTCGAACGGGGTGGCGCCCCACATGTCCGCTTCGGTCAGTGGCCCCACGCCGATCTGCGGCATGCCAAGCGACTTGGGCTGGGTCAGCGAATAGGGCTCGCCTGGAATGTTCGCGGGCTTGACCGGCACTTCCTTGACGTCCGTCAGCGGCTTGCCGGTGGCGCGGTCGAGCACATAGACCTGCCCGGCCTTGGTGCCGAAGACCAAAGCCGGCACCTTACGGGCGGCATCGACGGGGAAGTCGACGAAGCTCGGCTGCATCGGCAGGTCGAAGTCCCACAGATCGTTATGGACCGTCTGGAAATGCCATTTCTCGCGGCCGGTGGTGGCATCGAGCGCCAGCATCGACGCGCCATATGTGTGATCGAGGGCGCTGCGGGTGACGCCGTAAAGATCGACCGAGGCGCTGCCCACCGGCATGAACACGGTGTTGGACGCCGGATCATAGGACATGGCGGCCCAGACATTGGGGGTCGAGCGGGTGTAGCTCTTGCCCACGGGCGGGGTGCCGGTGATGGCCGGATTGCCCGGATCGAAGGCCCAGCGCAGCTTGCCCGTGATGACGTCGAAGCCGCGCATCACGCCGCCCGGCATGTCGACCTGCACATTGTCAGCGACGCGGCCGCCGACCACGACCGTCGTGCCCGCCAGGGTCGGCGCGGAGGTGAGCTGATATTGGGGATCGGGTGCAGCGCCGAGGCCGGCCTTCAAGTCGACCCGGCCATTGGTGCCGAAATCAGCGCAGAACTTTCCGGTGTCGGCATCGAGTGCAATCAGTTCGGCATTGATCGTGTTCATCAGGATGCGGCGCTGGCAGGCCGCGCCCGTCGGCACGGTCACCGCCGTCACCGGCGTTGCGCCGGGCAGGCTGGGCTGCTGGATCGGCGCATGGGCGTCGAAATAGGCAAGGCCCCGGCAGCGCATCCAGACCGATGCCTTGGCATTGATCAGTGTCTTCCACTTCTCGCGCCCGGTATCGGCGTCGAGGGCGATGACATTGTTATGCGGGGTGCAGATGAACAATGTGTCGCCGACCTGCAGCGGGGTATTCTGGTCCTCCGCGCCATTGCCGTCACTCTGCGCGATGTCGCCGGTGCGATAGGTCCAGGCGACCTTGAGCTTGTTCACATTGTCGCGGGTGATCTGGTCGAGCGCGACGAAGCGGCTGCCGCCTGGCGTATTGCCATAAGCGGTCCAGTCCTTCTGCTCGCGCGCCGGATCGACCGGCACCAGCGATGCCATCTGCCCGGCAAAGGGCACGGTCGGATGGACCATGAACATGCCAGCCGCGCCGGCCGCCGAACCGAGGCCGACCAACACCGCCATCAGCAATGCAGGCCGCCAGGCGGGCGCCGAACCGTCGCCGCGCCGCAGCAGCGGATAGGAGAGCGCAACGACGGTCGCGCCGACACCCATCGCCAGCAGGCGGGAAATGAGCGGCCAGAAGCTGAAGCCGACTTCCCACAGCGCCCAGAGGACCGTGAGCAGGAAGGTGGCACCGAAGAGCAGGCCGCCGCTGGTCTTGCGCAGGGCGATGAGGCCGCCCGCAAAGACCAGCGCGATGCCGGCGATCAGGAAATAGGGACTGCCGCCCAGGCTGACGAGCTTGCCGCCGCCAATGGCGAAAAAGAGGCCAGCGGCAAGGATCACCGCCCCCAACAGAAGCAGCCAACCGCGAACGAGCGGCTGGCCGTGCATTTTCGTGCCTGACACGCGGCACCTCCTTCATCTCTTATGGTCGTCGGAGAGCGGTGCCCACGGGTCCACAGGCCGATCGAGTCGCCCAGCCCTGACGGCTGCGACATTGTGTACCATTTAGTACACTCCTGCCTCGCTGGCAAGTTGGGCGCTAATCCTGCGAGGGACGTGCGATGCCGCTGAGGGTTTCCCACAGCGATACGTTATCCCCGGCATGAGCCCATGGGATCGCAGCCCAGCATTTTCCGCGACTTGCACAGATATCGTTGAGGTTTGGCCAACTGCTAGCGTTTTGGGGGTTTCGATGAACCTGGACGAAACTGACCGGAAGATATTGAACAAGCTTCAGACCGATGGTCGCATAACCAACCAGGATCTGGCCAAGCATTGCAATCTCTCGCCATCGGCCTGTTTCGACCGGACGCGCAAGCTGCGGGACAATGGCTATATCTCTTCCTATGTCGCGCTGCTCGACCCGCACCTCAACCAGCGGCCGCTGCTGATCTTCATCGAAGTGCTGCTCAACCGCACCACCGGCGACATCTTCCGCCAGTTTGCCGAAGCGACGCGGCGGCAGCGGGACATATTGGAATGCCATATGGTGGCCGGCGGCTTCGACTATCTGATCAAGGTCCGGATGAAGGACATGGCCGCCTATCGGAAATTCCTGGCCGAGGAACTGGTCGACATGCCGGGTGTGCGCGAGACGCGGACCTATGCGGTGCTGGAAGAGGTCAAGTCGACGACGGCGCTGCCGCTATGACATGAAAGCGGCGCCCTTTCCCAGGGCGCCGCTTTCGATCCATTACATGGCGTTGGGATTGGCCGGGCCGGCGCCAGCCTGGCCGGTGCGCGCCTTTTCCGCCTTCACCATCTCGGCCACTTCGGCCAGCAGCTTCTTGGCGTCATAGACGATGCCGTCCTTGATCGTGTAGCTGACGCCGCCGACCATTTCCTGCTTGTTGGTTTCCGGGTTCAGGCGCGAATGACCGGTGCCATAGAGCGTCTTGAGATTGGCCAGCGGGTTTTCCCTGGTGATGACCATGTCGGCCAGCATGCCGACGCGCAGCACGCCGGTCGGCGGCGCCATGCCCTTGGGCTCGTAGAGGGTCTGCGAACCCCACATGGTGGCCGAGCGCATGATCTCCAGCGGCGAGAAGCCGGCTTCGCGCAGCAGTTCCAGTTCCTCGATATAGGCGAAGCCATAGACCTTGTAGATGAAGCCGGAATCGGTGCCGACCGTCACCCGACCGCCGATATTCTTATAGTCGTTCACCAGCTTGAAATAGTTGTTGTAGAATTTCTTCCACGCAAACTCGTTCTCGGTGCCCCAGTCGTAGAAATAGGACCCGTGATTGTCGCGGGTCGACTGGAAATAGGCCCAGAGCTGCGGCGTGGTGTACAGGTTCTGCCAGTCGGCATTGCGCGCCCGCATCAGGTCGCGAGACGCGGCATAGATGTTCATCGTCGGGTCGAAGGTGACATGCTTCTCCTTTTGATGCTTCAGATAATCCCACCAGCGTTCGGATTCCGGTTCGACCGTCTGGTTCCAGATTTCCGCCACCTCGCCGAAGCGATGCTGTTCGTTGTTATAGTCATAGTCGGACGGGAAGCGCTGGATCGTCCCGTCCTTCAGCAGGGATTCGAAATGGCCATAATAATGGGTGACGGTGTCCAGCCCCGCCTCGGCCGCGTCATAGGCGTTGAAATTGGCGACGCCGGTCTGTGACAGATGGGCCGTGGTGCCCATCCTGTTCTTGTGCGCCTCGTCAATGGCGGCGGCGATGATCTGCGGCGTTTCCTCGGGCCGATTGAAGAATTTGATGCCGTCGATGTTATGAGCCGCGGCCCATTTAACCCAGGCGCGCGCCTTGTCCGGGCTGTCGATCGGCCCGCCGTCCCAGCCGGCCCCCAGCGTCTGATAGTTGAAGATGCGCGGTGCCGCGATCTCGTTGGCGGCAGAGCGGTTCTTTTCCGAACTGGCGACGACCGGATCGGCCAGCGGCACGCCGCGCACCGTGGTCACGCCATGGGCCAGCCACAGCTTGTAGGCATAGCTCATGTCCGGCGCCTTGTCGTTGGCGGGGGTGTGGACATGCATGTCGTTGAAGCCGGGCATCACATACATGCCGGTCGCGTCGATCTCATAATCGGCGTCGGTCGGCGCACGCCCCTTCGCCTGCTGCAGGCCGGGCCAGCCGGCCTGGGTGATGGCGGTGATCTTATTGCCTTCCACCACGATGTCATAGGGCCCCCGCGGCGGCGCGCCGGTGCCGTCGATCAGGGTCGCGCCACGGATCACCAGCTTGCGGAAGGGGCCGACATTGTCAGCGCTGCCGCGCGCCGGCGCGGGCACGAAGGTCGGCTTCTTGCCGTTGACGATGCCGGCCGCGCCGCCGACATACCATTCGTCCGGATCATGTGCCTGGGAGGCGCTGGCGACCGTCATGAGGGCGAGCGCAGCAAGGCCCGACCGGATCAGCATCTTGTTCTTCATTCTTTTCCCGTCCCTGTTGAATTATGATGCCCCGCCCCGTCAGGGATGGGGCAGCCCCTGTTCCGGCATGCCCGTGCGCCGCTTTTCGGCAACGACCATGTCCGCGACATCCGCCAGCAATTTCTTCGCGTCATAGACGATGCCGTCCTTGACCGTGTAGCTGACGCCGCCCACCCGTTCGAGCCGCTGGGTCTGTTCGTTCAGGCGCAGCGTGCCGGTGCCGTAGAGCGTCTTGAAATTCTGCAGCGGATTTTCCTTGAGGATGACAAGGTCCGCCAGCTTGCCGACGCGAACCGTGCCGATCGGCGGCACTTCGCCCCTGGGATCATAGAGCGTCAGCGCGCCGTTCAGCGTCGCCGACTGGATCACCTGCGACGGATTGAAGCCCGCTTCCTGCAGCAGTTCCAGTTCCTGGACATAGCCAAAGCCATAGGGCTTGAAGATGAAGCCGGAGTCCGAGCCGGTGGTCACGCGCCCGCCGATATTCTTGTAGTCGTTAATCAGGCGCATATATTTGTGGTAGAAATTCCGCCACTTGACCTCAATCGCGGTGGTCCAGTCATAGAAATAGGAGCCGTGGTTCTCGCGCGAGGACATGTAGAAATTCCACAGCTGCGGCATGGTATATTTGTCGTGCCAGTCGGCATTGCGCGCCAACATCAGATCGCGGCCGGCGGCATAGATGGTCATGGTCGGATCGAAGGTGACATGATTGGCCTTCTGATGCTCCAGATAGGCCCACCAGCGGTCCGATCCCGGCTCGACGCTTTCTTCCGCCAGATTGGCGACATTGCCGAACCGGTCCTGCTCATCGGCATAATTATAGTCGACCGGCCAGTTCTGGACCGGGCCATTTTTCAGCAGGGATTCGAAATGGCCGTAGAAATGGGTGACGGTGCCAAGGCCCGCATCGCCGGCCTGTTCGGCATTCATGCGCCCCACGCCGATCTGGGACAGATGCGCCGTGGTGCCCAGTTTCAGCTTCTTCGCCTCGTCCATGATGGCGGCCATCACTTCGGGGGGCTGGTCCGGATCGTCCAGCAGCTTGATGCCGTCGATCCCCTGCTTGGCCGCCCATTGCACCCAGGCGCGCGCCTTTTCGGGCGTATTGGTGCGGCCGCCGGTCCAGCCCTTGCCTTGCCCCGGCCGCTGATAGGCGAAGATACGGGGCGCGACGATCTCGTTACGGGCGGAGCGCGCCCGTTCGCTCAGGGACACTTCCATGGGTGCGAGGTCGACGCCGCGCACCGTGGTGACGCCATGGGCCAGCCACAGCTTGTAGGAATAGGACAGGTCCGGCGCCTTGTCGTCAGTGGAGCCATGGACATGCATGTCGATGAAGCCGGGCGTCACGAACATGCCGGTCGCGTCCAGTTCATAATCGGCGTCGGTCGGCGCGCGCCCCTGCTTGAACGGCAGGCCCGGCGTTCCGGCCGGTAATATGTCGGCGATGACGTCATTTTCGATCACGATGTCGACGGGGCCGCGCGGCGGCGCACCGCTGCCGTCGATCAGGGTGACGCCGCGGATCACCATCTTACGGAACGGACCGGCGCCTTCGCCGGCAGCGCGCGCCGGTGCGGGATTGGCGCCGGCGCGGGGCTTTATCGCTTCCACGGGCGCCTTGGCGGGTTGGGCGATCGCCCCTCCGGCAACCAGCGCGAGTAGTGAAAGGCCGGCGAAACACATGTGTCGCTTGAACATATCATCCCCCTGTGTCGATCATGGGGCCGCCATAAGGCCCCCGAAAAGGGAGGCGACCGACAGGCCGCCCCCGTGCCAGGCGATCAGAACTTCTTGGTGAGGTTGATGCCGTAGGTGCGCGGCGGCGCGGTAAACACCACCGTCTTGCCGCCGGTGTTGCTGCTGGAGCTGGAACTGACCACCGCCAGTTCGTTGAACAGATTGTTCACGAAGAAATGGGCGCCCCAATTATTGTCGCTGGCCTGCACGCCCAGGCGCAGGTTGGTCAGCGTATAGTCGTCCAGCCGGCGCCGATAGGTGTCGGTCGGGCTGATCGTGCTGTAGGAACTGCCATTATAGGTGACATCGGTGCGGATGACGGCATCCATCGCATCGGTCAGCATATGCTTATATTCGGCCGATCCGCCGAAATTCCATTTCGGCACATTGGCGATCCGGTCGCCCTTGCGACCCGATGCCACGACGATGGTGCTGACCTGATCCTCGGTCAACTTGGCATCGGTGTAGGAACCGTTGGCGCTGAAGCTGATGCCGGCAATCTCGGTGGAGAATTCCGCCTCGACGCCGCGAATGCGGGCCGCGCCGACGTTGGAGATGAGGCCGAAGACCGATCCGGTGCCTGCCGTGCGGGCCGACACCTGCATGTTGCTCCAGTCGATCTGATAGGTCGCCATATTGAGATAGGTGCGCGGCAGGATCTTGCTCTTGAAGCCCAGCTCATAATTCCACAGGCTGTCCGATGTGTAGGCGGCCAGCGCCGCCGACAGGCCGATCACCTGGTTGACGCCGCCGGGCCGGAAGCCCTGCGCCGCCTGGGCATAGATCATCACATCGGGGGTCGCCTGATAGGAGATGTTGAACTTGGTAAGCACGCCGTCCTCTGACGACTTGGCTTCGGTATAGGGCGTCACGACCGAGGCATAATGTTCCTGGCCCATGTCGATCCGACCGCCGACCGTCTTCTTATAATCATAATAGCGCGCGCCTGCGGTCAGCGTCAGCTTGTCGAACAGCTTGTAGGAAATTTCGGCGAAGACCGCCTTCTGCTTCAGCTTGTCGTTGATGGTGCGATCATAGGCGAGATTGGCGATATCGTCCGGATCGTAGAGGAAGCCGGTGTCCGGATCGGCCTTGAGCAGGGTCGAGCGCACCACCGTCTTGCGGTCCTCGCTGAACAGGCCGACGGTCCAGTTGAGCGGGCCATCCCCGGTCGAACTCAGGCGGATTTCGTTGAGCCAGTTCTTGACCGATTGCGGCTGATACAGGCTGGACGACAGCAGGGCGCGGGTGTCGGACAGATAATCGGCCAGCACGTCGGCGGAGCAGGCCGCGCCATTGCCGCGATAGGTCTGACAGCGGGCGGCGGTGTCGCGGCCGTTGAACGTATCGCTGACATCGCCGACGACAATGCGGTCGCGGTCGGTGTAGGTGGTGATGGCGGTCAGCACGACCGGGCCGAAATCATAGTTGAGCGTCGCATTATAGATGCGGTTGGTGTCGTAATTGCCCGATTCCGATCGCGCGTCCGTGGTCCAGCGCTTGCCGGTTTCGGCATACCAGCGCGGCGATTCACCGGCCGCCTTCTCGTAATTGGCGCTCAGGTCCAGCGTCAGCGCCTCTGTCGGCGTGAAGCGCAGCATGATGCGCCCGCCATAGGTGTAGGGATCGTTGATATTCTTGTAGCCATAATAGCTGTTGTCGACATAGCCCGCGACCTGGGTGGCGTTGCCGACGATGCGGATGGCCAGCTTGTCCTCGATCAGCGGGACGTTCAGCATCCCGTCGAAGGACGCGCCCATCGATCCGCCCTCGACCGCCGACATGGTGCTGGCAAAGGCCGCCTCGATCTTGTCGGTCTTGGGCTTGTTGAAGATGATGCGCAGCGTGCCGCCCATCGATCCCGACCCGTACAACGTTCCTTGCGGGCCGCGCAGCACTTCGGCGCGCTCCACGTCGAAGATGCGGAAGTCGGGGGTGGCGCCGGCGGCATCGCTGGTGGTGCCGACCGATCCGGATACGGGCGCTTCGTCATAATAGACGCCGACCGTCGGTTCACCGGCTGCCGTGACACCGCGCAGGATGACGCGGCGATTGCCGGGGCCGCCATCGACGATACGCAGACTGGGCGTATCGCGGGTCAGTTCGGTAAAGCTGCTGGTGCCCGCCGCTTCCAGGCTGGCGCCTGTGACCGCGGTGATGGCGATCGGGGTATCCTGAACGCGGGTGTTGCGCTTGAGCGCGGTGACGACGATTTCGCCCTGATCCTGTTCCTGGGCCTGTGCGACGCCGCCAGCCATGGCGACCATGCAGGATAATGCACTGCTGGCCTGCAACAGCTTGAAAAGGCGACCCTTGTGAGATGACAACATAAAAACCCCCTGTTTTTATTTGTTTTCCTCGCCACATTTCTGTTCTTTTCTGGAGGAAACGGTATCAAGGGGGCGGCCGAATGTGTTTCGTAACATTTGACGATTTTGGAAATAATACGCAGATTATTCGGCGATTACGGTAAAATGCCGATAATCTTGCGAACGGGAATCGCGGACGCCGATCCAGCAGCGGGCATCATGGCCTGATCGCAATTTGTGCCATGACGCCCAGCCTCCGTTCAAGGGCGCAACACCCATCCGCCATCAACATGGATCGTCTGGCCTGTAATCCAGCGCCCCGCGTCCGAACAGAGCAGCAGCGCCGTGCCGACCAGTTCATCCGGCTCGCCGCGCGGGCGCAGGGCACAACTCATCTGCAGGAACTGGATGAACGGAGAATCGTCGGGCACCAGCATCTTGCCGGCATCCGATGTGACATTGCCCGGCGCGATCGCGTTGCTGGTGATATTGTCCTTGCCCAGTTGCTTGGCGAGCGTGGTCGTGAGGCCCACCAGCGCCAGCATGGAAATGCCGTAGAGGCCTGTCGCTGGAAATGCCCCGCCCGACGTCTGGTTGATGATCCGTCCGCCACCACGCGCCCGCATCGAAGGGATTACCGCGCGGGCACAGAGCAGCGCACCATTGAGATTGACCGCAAAGGCCCGGTTCCAGGCGTCGAGGCTGACGGCTTCGATATTGTCGTAACTGATGTCGACCATCAGCGCGGCATTGTTGATGAGGATGTCGACACCGCCAAAGGCACCGGTCGCCGCCGTCGCCATGGCCAGAGTCGATGCCTCGTCAGCCACATCGACCTGGACGGCAATGGCGCGGCCGCCCCCGGCAACGATCTCGTCGGCCACCGCCTGCGCGCCTTCCGCATTGAGATCGGCAACGACGATCGCGGCACCGGCCGCAGCCAGGCCCAGCGCATAGGCCCGGCCGATGGAATTGCCGCGCCCGCCGGCGCCAGTGACGATCGCGATTTTGCCGTCTAGGCGGAACTGATCAAGGGTGAAGGACATGATTGGATCTCCTGAAAAGGTCAGTCGCCGCAAGCGGCGGAGAGAAAGGGCATGGCGGCGCAGGACAGGGCCTCGGCACCGGCATCATCGGGCAGGCTGGCCATCAGCAGGCCGACATCCTTGCGCAGCAGCGGCGCGCCATGGGCAAAGGCGCCCGGCGTTGGCAGGCGGGCATAGACCTCGAAGCCGAAGCTGCGGCCGCTGCTCGCCTTGATGAGGTCGCGCAGGGCCGTGCCATCCAGGTCCAGCGCCCTGCCCGCCTCCATCGCGGCGTGGGCCAGTCCCATATTGGCCGCCATCAGCGCGTTGTTGACGATCTTGGCGCGCTGCCCGGCGCCGACATCGCCCATCCGCACGATCAGGCCGCCAAAGCTTTCCAGCACCGGTCGGGCGGCCTCGAAGACATCGACCGCACCACCGCACATCAGGGTCAAGGTGCCGGCCGCCGCGGCAGGGCCGCCGCCACTGACCGGCGCATCGAGGAAGGCGATACCCCGTTCCGCGCAGCGTTCGGCCAATGCGACGCAATGGTCGGGCAATATCGTCGAATGGATGACGATCCGGCTGCCCGGTCGCATCGCCGGCAGCAATTGCCCGACGATCTCCGCCACGCCGGCATCATCGACGACGCAGATGCCGACATGATCGCAGATCGCACCCAAAGTCGCGATGTCCGGCGCTGCTGTGGCGCCCTTTTCGAGAAAGGGCGCCAGCGCATCCGGGCGGCGGGCCCAGAGCGTGAGCGGATAGCCGGCGGCCGCGATCCGTTCGGCCATGGGGCCGCCCTGGCTGCCGAGGCCGATGAAGCCGATCCGTTCCATCCCGCTCATCCTGCGGTGATCCCGGCATCGATCGAGATGCAATTGCCATGGAAGCCACGTCCTGCCGGCGAGGCAAGCAGTGCGACCATGTCGGCGACATCATCGACCTCGACCGTGCCGCGCATGCCGGAAAAGCGCTTGAGCAGTTCAAAGTCGCAGCCTTCGGGCGGCCGGAAATTGGTGGCGATATTGGTGATCATGCCGCCCGGCGCGACGGCGTTGATGCGAATCGGCTGCTTCTGATACTCCATCGCCATGGCCTTGGTGAGGTTCAGGAGGCCGGCTTTCGACGCGCAATAGGCGGCGGCATAGGCCTCACCGATGAAGGCGGCCGAGGAAACGACATTCACGATCGCGCCATTCACCGTCAGCAGATGCGGGATTGCCGCCTGCGACAGCAGAAAGGGCGCGGTCAGGTTGACCGCCAGCGTCTTGTCCCACAGCGGTTTGGGCATGTCGGGGGAGTTGGCGAGATAGATGAGGCCGGCGATATTGCACAGCGCATCAAGCTGGCCGAAATGGGCGGCAGCGGCATCGACTGCCGGATGGCAAGCGTCAGGATCGGCCAGATCGACCATCGCGGTTTGATGCTCGCCTTCAGGAAGCAGGCTCAGCGTTTCGGTCAAGCCCTCCGCATTGACGTCCACCAACCACAGCCGGGCGCCGGCCTGTGCCAGTTTCACCGCCGTCGCGCGGCCAAGGCCCGAAGCTGCCCCGGTCACCAGCGCCACCTTGCCGTCCATTTCAATCGCGATGCTCATTGCTTGCCCCCCTCTTTCTCGTTCCAGGCCAGGCCCTTGGCGACCTTCCCCGCCATTTCCAGCACCACGCCCTGGATCACCGACGCCTTGGGCCAGCCGGCATGGACCGCATAGTGGAGGACGAATTCGTTGAGTTCGGCGGCGGTGCAGTTGCCGCTCGCCATGGCAGCATGGAAATGGCTGGCGATCGGCACGGTGGCAGCGGAATCCGCGACGCCCACCAGCGTGAGGAAGCGGCGCGACCGCTGATCGAGGCCCGGCCGGCACCACATTTCGCCGAACACGAAGTTCAATATGCCATCCTGCAGATAGGGCAGGCCATTGCCGACGCGCGGGCCGTCAAAGGTCATCACCGCACGAAATTCAGCAAAGCCCTGCTCCATGCGCTGCTGCGCATCCCAGGGTTCGGCGCGGATCGGTGCCAGTAGAACCGGCGCCAGCCCCTTCTCTGCCTCGATCCGGTCGATCGCAGCGTCGATCGCGCCGCCCTTGTCCCAGCCGGAATAGACCGCGACATGCAGCGCCGCCTCGCGCAATTCGGCCTGGGTCAGCGCGCCGGTCGTCAGCGCGCCGAGCACATAGCCATCCAGCCGGTCGGCGGGCGCATCGGCGCCGGCTGCGGAAGCCAGCGCGATCAGGAAGCGCGCGCGCCGATCCAGCCCCGGACGAGACCAGATTTCGGCATAGATGAAGTCGCGCCAGCTTTCCGCCATCGGCGATTGCGGCGCGGGATCATCCCGCCCTGTCAGTTCGGCCTGAAGGCTGCTGCCCAGCGCGCTGCGCGATGCGGGATCACACAGGCTCATTGTCCGCCCTCCGGCGCGGCCATGCTCATCCACACATTCTTGGGCTGGAGGAACTCATGCAGCCCCTCGACCCCGCCCAGTCGACCATGACCGCTCTTCTTGAAGCCGCCGAACGGGCAATTGGGCTGCATCGCCTCACCCGAACCGTTCACATGGATCATGCCGGCCTGCAGCTCGCGCGCCATATGATGGGCGCGGCGCAAATTCTGGGTGTGGACGTAGGCGCCCAGGCCATAGTCGGTGCCATTGGCGAGCGCGATCGCCTCCTCCTCATCCTCGAACGGCGTCACGACCAGGACCGGACCGAACACCTCATTCTGGGCGATCTCGCACTGGTCCGGCACATCCGCGAGGATCGTCACCGGCAGGTAGAAGCCATCGGCAAAATCGCCGTCCAGTCGCTGGCCGCCCGCGATGATGCGGCCGCCATCGGCGACGCCGCGCGCCACCATGTCGCTGATACGGTCGAGCGCATTCTGGCTGATCACTGGACCCAGCACCGTTGCGGGATCGAACGGGTCGCCCGACTGGACGTGGCCCGCCATTGCCCCGATCAGGTCGAGATAGCGGTCATAAATGCCGCGCTGCACCAGCAGCCGCGTGCCATTGATGCATCCCTGCCCATTGGAGGAAATCGCCCCGGTCAGCCCCTTCTTCGCCGCGAGCATCAGGTCGGCATCATCGAACACGACCACGGCCGACTTGCCGCCCAGTTCCACGCCGACGGGCTTGAGCGACTGGGCCGCATTGGTCAGCACATGGCGCGCGGTCGCGCCCGATCCGATGAATTCGATCTTGTCGATGCCGGGATGGCTGACCATCGCCGCGCGGACATCGGCGCCGCCCGTGACCAGATTGACGACGCCATCGGGCAGGCCCGCCTCATGCAACAGTTCGACCAGTTGCATGACGCTGTAGGGGGCAAGTTCCGGTGCCTTGATCACCACGCAATTGCCCGCCGCCAGCACCGGCGCCAGCACCATGGTCGCGGCGAACAGCGGCCCGTTCCAAGGCACGATGATGCCGATCACGCCATAGGGATCATAGCTGACATAATCATGGGCCGGCGCGCCCCACATCGGGATGATGCGCCCGTGCAGCTTGTCGCACCAGCCGCCGAAATAGCGGAATTTCTGGGCGGCATCATAACCCATATAGGGCGCCACCATCGCCACCGATCCATTTTCGGCGATCAGGCTTGGCGCGAAATCCGCCGACTTCGCCTCCAGCAGCGCAGCGATGCGGAACATCAGGTCGCGCCTCTTGTCGCCTGGCATCGCGCGCCATGCGGGAAAAGCCTTGCGCGCGGCGGCGGCGGCCCGGTCGACATCCTCGGCGTCCGCCAACGCCAGTTCCTGCGTCACCTTGCCGGTGCCAGGATAGACATGCGCATGGCGCGCCGGGCCGGTCGGCACCGCGCGCTGTCCGCCGATAATGATGGGGTGACGCGGCAATGCGTCGATCACGGGATCCCTGAATGCCATGGCTCTCTCCTTCCGGCGCGGTAAGCGCAGCGGCACCGCTCCAGAACCGGGCGGCGACTCTTGGGATCGACATTAATATGCATATTATTGGATCATCAAGGCGATCATTCTCAGTATCGCCCTTGCGAAATTTCGATCAATATGCGCATTAATTCATATGAACCTCATCCAGCAAAATGACCCGATGGAACCGGCGACCGGCAAGCGGCAGATCGTCCGCCATACCGCCGACGCCCTGCGCCGGCGCATCCTCGCTGCACCGGCCGGCGAGCAGATCGGTTCGCTACAGACCCTTGCCCGCGAGCTTGAAGTCGGCATCGTCACGGTCCAGCAGGCGGCGCGCATCCTGGAACATGAAGGCTTGCTGGAGGTCCGGCGCGGGCCAGGCGGCGGCTATTATGGCCGGCGACCGCAAATGGCCGATCTGGAACGGATGCTGGGCGCCTATCTGTGCGGCGAACCGGGTTCCTGGCGCGAGATACTCGACATCACCTCGCTGTTGTTCAACCGGCTCTGCGCCGCTGCCGCGCGATGCGACGACCAGGCCCTTCACAGGGAATTACTCGATCTGCGCAGTCAGATCGATGCGTGCGACAGCATGGACGGGCTCGGCCAGTTGGAAGGCCGGCTGCAGGACATATTGTTCAAAATGGTCAGCCAGCCCCTGTTCGAGCTGTTGACCCGTGTCGCGCTGGGGAGCGCGCGCGATGTGGAGCGCGACGGCACCGGGGCCGACATGTTCGACCTTAGCATATGGCGCCGCGGTCGCCTGCGCATCATCGACGCCATCGCCGATCATGACCCGGCCCTCGCCCATTTCGAGGCGGACCGCCAAAATCGGCAGATTCTGGCCACCCTGTGCGCATTCGACCGCCTTTGAAGCGACATCGCACGCGATAAAGCGATGCGTTCGGGCGCCACTGACAGACACGCGCCGCTGATTGGCCGTCATGATCCATATATTGGCCGTTAGCGACTTTGCCGACTGTGCGACTTTTACATCATTTAGCAAAAAAGCATCGTCAAACAGATATCCACTCGCAATAGCATTGACAATGCGAATAGGTCGCAATAGCAGCCCCTGCAACAATCGAAGGGGTTCTGAAACAATGGCGAAATATGGAAACACTCCATCCTTCCTTGCACTGAGCTGCGTCGGCGCAATGGCCTTCGCATCCGGCGCGCACGCGCAGGATAATGGCCAGGGCCAGGCACTGGGCGGCGTCACCGTCACCGACACCGCGATCGAAGACAGTTCCATCAAGGTGGAAAAGCCCGAATCGCCCAAATATGTTCGTCCCCTTCTGGACACGCCGCAGACCATCACGGTGATCGGCAACCAGACCATCCAGAAGCAGAACCTGCTCACCCTGCGCGACGTGCTGTCGACCGTCCCGGGCATCACCTTCGGCGCGGGCGAAGGCGGCGGCGGCTATGGAGACAGCATCAACCTGCGTGGCCAGAGCGCCAACACCGACATCAGCATCGATGGCGTGCGCGACAGCGCCCAATATAGCCGCACCGACCCGTTCAACCTGGAACAGGTCGAAGTCACCAATGGCGCCAATTCGGTGTTCGGTGGCTCGGGCGCAATCGGCGGCAACATCAACCTCGTTACCAAGCGCCCGAAGGCCGATAGCGAGACGCTGGTTCAGGCGGGCATCGGCACGTCGGACTATTATCGCGCGACGGTCGACAGCAATGTCCGCGTCAACGACATGATCGCCGTCCGCGTCAACGCCATGTATCATGAAAATGACGTGCCGGCGCGCAGCGTCGACCGCTACAAGCGCTGGGGCGTGGCGCCCTCGGTCAAGTTCGGCATTGATGGCCCGACATCGCTGACCCTGCTCTACACCCACCAGGAAGATGACAATACGCCGCTCTACGGCGTGCCCTATTATAATAATGGGGTCTATGACGGCCCGCTGCCGGGCGTCCCCTATAGCGGCTATTATGGCTACAAGAATCTGGACAAGCAGGACCAGACGATCGATCAGGCCACGGCGATCTTTGATCACCGCTTCAGCGATCTGCTGTCGCTGCGCAACCTGTCGCGCTGGCAGCGGGTGGAACAGAATCTGGTCGTGAACCCGCCCCAGGGCACCTACTGCCTGGCCAATGGCACGCTGCCCACCGGCGCCGCATGCGCGGCCGGCCAGCTTCCCGACACCTATTATCCCAGCGGTCCGCGTGGCGGCTTCCGCAATTCGGTCAACCAGTCGCTCTACAACCAGCTCGACCTGACCTTCAACATCCCAGGCGGCCATACGCTGGTCATCGGCACGTCGATGCAGCAGGAAGACTATGTACTGAACAACGGCAATGTCGAGCGCAACGCCAATGGCGCGACGCCGAACCCGACGCTCGATCCGATCAGCATCAGCAACCCCAACGCCATCTACACCGGCCCGGTCAATTATATCCAGTCGGGTCATCAGGTCGGCGACACGTTCAACGCTGCCATCTACGCCTTTGCCGCGGCCAAGATCGTCGACGGCCTTGAACTGAACGGCGGCGTACGCTGGGAGCATAACCGTGCCCGCTTCCGCTCCGATACGATCGCCACGCCGGCCGCCGGCGGCGCCTACACCACTGGCGCGCAGCAGAATGCGACCGACAATCTTTTCTCCTACCGCGTCGGCCTGGTCTACAAGCCGGCTGAAAATGCCAGCCTGTATGTCGCCTATGCCAACAGCCTGACGCCGACATCGAGCAGCGTGCGGGCGGGCTGCGGCACGGCGTCGGTCGATCAGGTCAACCTTGGCCTCGAACCGTGCGGCGTAGATCCGCAGAAGGCCGAGAATTTCGAGATCGGTGGCAAGATCGATCTGTTCGACAATGGCCTGCAGCTGACTGCCGCACTGTTCCGCAACAAGCGCACCAATTATTCGGTCGCTAGCAACGATCCCTCCATCGGCAACCTCAACGTCAATGACGGCCGCAACAAGGTGGACGGCATCACGCTGGGCGCTACCGGCAACATCACGTCCAACTGGACGATCTTTGCCAACTACACCTATCTCAAGAGCAAGGTGCTGCAGAGCATTTCGGACTATTGCCTCGACAATCCGGGCGCGACCTATCGTCCGACCGGGGCGACCGCCAATGTCACCTGCGCCCTGTCCGATCCGCAGGCTGGCAATCCGCTGACCAACACGCCCAAGCATTCGGGCAGCCTGTTCACCACCTACACCCTGCCCTTCGGGCTGCAGCTGGGTTATGGCCTGACCTATCAGGGCAGCTGGTATCTGAGCAACGCCAGCACCGCGCCGATGTACAAGGCGGACGATTATCTCGTTCACCGCGCGATGCTGTCCTACACGTTCGACGAGAAGCTGACCGCACAGCTCAACGTCCAGAACTTCACCAACGAAAAATACTATACCAGCGTCCGCAACAATGGCTGGGCCAATCCGGGCGAAGGCCGTTCCTGGGTGCTGACCCTGGGCTACAAGCTCTAACCCCCTCTCCCCGCCGGGCCGGCCATGCCCTCCTCGACATGGCCCGGTCTGGCGAACGGAACGCCCGCAGCCCGCTGCGGGCGTTCTTTTTTTGACCTTCGGGCATGGCGATGGCAGCGCTGCCTGCTAAGGGAAGCGCCATGACCGCCACCGCCGATCTTGCCATCCGCCTGCGCCGCGCCAGTTTCAACCGGGCCCTCGCCGATGCCGACCTAGCCGCCATCGGGCAGATCCTGGCACAGGATGTCGTGATGGTGACCGGCACCGACAGCGGCGTCATCGCCGGGCGCAAGGCGCAGCTAATGGCCTGGAAGCGCGAATTTGCCGCACCCGATCGCAGCATCTACACCCGTACGCCCGACACGATCCTCGTCTCGCCCGTCGAACCGATTGCCTTCGAACATGGCCAGTGGCAGGGCGTCGCCGCCTCGTCCGGCATCCTCATCGCCTCGGGCGCCTATACCGCCAAATGGCGGCAGCTTGGCAGCGAGTGGCTGATCGAGGCGGAACTTTACCTGACCCTGGCCTGAAAAGTCCGCACCTTTCCGCCGCAAGACGAGCGACATCGATCTTCGCAGATAGTTAATAAAATATTGCTGCGCCGGCCCGACAGGACTATGGCGCGCCCACCCTGTCCTTGGCGCTCCGGCGCCGGAGTCGGGGCCGACAATCCAGAGAGCGGAAGGGGGGACTTCGCCACGCGTCACGCAATCCATTGTGACGACATGCGAAGACTTGGCGTTATCTATTATGAAAAAGACCGGTTTCATGATTTCGGCGTCGCTGGCGCTGCTGGCTGCCGCCCCCGCTCATGCCTCACCCGTCACCGGCACCGACGCGCTACGCGAATGGAATCTAATCGTGCTGGGCGACCTCAGTTCCTCTTCCGAAGTGGAGGGCCGCACCTTCGTTGGCGGCGACCTCACCGGCACATCCTCCAGCTATCAGATCAGCACCCCCGCCACCTCCACGACCGGACAGGCGGGCCTCACCGTGGTCGGCAATGTCACCGGCGGCATCAAGAATTTGAACAACGGGTCGGGTGCGCTGGTCGGCGGCAATGTCGAAAGCGGCTTCAACCTCAATGGCGCGGCCCAGACGGTGAAGGTCGGCGGCACCATCAGCAACACCAATATCAACCAGAATAGCGTCCAGTCCGGCCTGGCCACGTCGGACCCCGGTTTCGCATCCAGCCTGGCGACGCAGGGCACGGTGCTGGCCGGCAGCATGAAACAATTGTCGACCAACCTGTCGGGCCTGGCCGCCAACAGCGACATGGTCATCAGCGGCAACCGCGCCACCTTCAACGCCAGCCCCGACGCCAACGGCCTGGCCGTCTTCTCGATCAGCGCCGCCGACCTCGACAAGGTGGGCGAGATCGCCTTCAACCTGAACGGCGCCGACACCGCGATCGTCAATGTCAGCGGCAGCACGGTCAGCCTCAACGACAATTTCCTGGGCGGCACCGCCAATCTGGGCGAACATGTGATCTGGAATTTCGGCGACGCCCAGTCGCTCGACCTCACCAACAGCTGGGGCGGATCGCTGCTGGCGCCCTGGGCCGATGCGACCACCGCCAACTATATCCAGGGATCGGCCGTGTTCGGCAACCTGACCCAGAATGGCGAGATGCATCTAGGCACCTATACCGGAACCTATACCCCGCCGATCGATCCGCCGACCGGCAGCAGCTCGGGCGGCACGCCGGTGCCCGAAGCGCCGGGCTGGACCCTGTTCCTGCTCGGCATCGCCGGGGTGCTGCTGGGTCGCCGACTGATCCGCAAGACCGCCTGAACCGCCCTTTACCGTGCTTTTCCGTCCCTTCAGCCTCGGCCAGACGCGGGAAACGGACGGACTGGCGCAGCGCCCTTCTGATCGCCGCCGGGCGGCGGCACAGGGAGCCATTGTTTCACAATCTTTGCAGATCGCCGCTTTCCCATGAAAATGCCCCGCTTCTTCTCCTCGACCGCCTGCGACATGGCGATCGACCTTGGCACCGTGAATACCGTCATCCACGCCCGCGATCGCGGCATCGTGCTCAACGAACCGTCCGTCATCGCGATCGAGACCATCCGCGGCATCCGCAAGGTCAAGGTGGTGGGCAATGAAGCCAAGCTGATGATGGGCAAGACCCCGGCCAATATCCAGGCGATCCGCCCGCTGCGCGACGGCGTGATCGCCGACATCGATGTCGCCGAGCAGATGATCAAGCATTTCGTCGAAAAGGCGCAGGACGGCGGGCGTTTCGGCCGCCGCTATGATGTGGTGATCTGCGTGCCGACCGGCTCCACCATGGTCGAACGGCGCGCGCTGCGCGATGCGGCTTCCAACGCCGGCGCGGCGCGGGTGCAGTTGATCGAGGAGCCGATGGCCGCGGCGATCGGCGCCGGCCTGCCGGTCACCGAACCGCGCGGCGCGATGGTGGTCGATATCGGCGGCGGCACGACCGAAGTGGCCGTGCTGTCGCTCAACGGCATCGCCTACAGCAATTCGGCCCGCGTCGGCGGCGACAAGCTGGACGACGCGATCGCCTCGCACATCCGCCGCGTCCACAATCTGATGATCGGCGAAGCCACCGCCGAGCGCGTCAAATGCGCGATCGGCTGCGCCACCCCGCCCGATGGCGAGGGCGAGCGGATCATCGTCAAGGGCCGCGACCTGGTGAATGGTCGCCCGGCCGAAATGACCATCAGCGAAGCGGAAATCTGCGACGCCCTGTCCGAACCGGTCGGCCAGATCGTGATGGCGGTGATGACCGCGCTGGAACAGACCGCGCCCGAACTCTCGTCCGACATCATCGATGAGGGCATCACCCTGACCGGCGGCGGCGCGCTGCTGCGCCGGCTGGACGAGGCCCTGTCCGAAGCCACCGGCCTGCCGGTGCGGATCGCCGACACGCCGCTGATGTGCGTCGCCATGGGTGCCGGCAAGGCGCTGGAAGATCGCGCCTATGAGGGCGTTCTGACCATGTCCTGACCGGCGCGCACCGCCCCGACGATGGTTGGCGGGCATCGCTTGCCCGCCCCGCCACATCGGCGCTTGCCAGCACCGCCAAATGCCGCCAAGCAAAGCCCCGGATAAAAGAGGATGAGCGGGCGGATGAGCTATTATGACGTTCTGATCGTGGGGGCCGGCCATGCCGGCGCGCAGGCGGCGATCTCGCTGCGGCAGCACGGCTTCGAAGGCTCGGTCGGCATGATCGGCGACGAGAAGGATCCGCCCTATGAGCGCCCGCCTTTGTCCAAGGAATATTTCGCCGGCGACAAGAGCTTCGACCGTATCCTGATCCGCCCCGCCGCCTTCTGGGACGAGCGCAAGATCGACATGCTTCTGGGCAAGCGGGTCAGGAGCGTCGATCCGGTCGGCAAGTTCGTCACCGTCGGCGACGAGGAAATCGGCTATGACAAGCTGATCTGGTGTACCGGCGGCAGCCCCCGGATGCTCACCTGCAGCGGCGCCGAAGCCGCCAATGTCCATGCCGTGCGCCGCCGCGACGATGTCGACGCGATGATGGCGAAGATCGACAGCGTGAACCATGTCACCATCATCGGCGGCGGCTATATCGGGCTGGAGGCGGCCGCCGTCCTCTCCAAGTTCGGCAAGACCGTGGTGCTGCTCGAAGCGCTCGATCGGGTGCTGGCCCGCGTCGCGGGTGAGGATCTCTCGCGCTTCTACGAGGCGGAGCATCGCGCCCATGGCGTCGACCTGCGCACCGGCGCGAAGATGGACTGTATCGCGGTCGAGGATGGCCGGGCGACGGCAGTGCTGATGCAGGATGGCGAGCGGATCGCAACCGACATGGTGATCGTGGGCATCGGCATCGTGCCCGAAACCGGCCCGCTGATCGCGGCCGGCGCGGCCGGCGGCAATGGCGTCGACGTCGACGAATATTGCCGCACCTCGCTGCCCGACATCTATGCCGTGGGCGATTGCGCATCGCACGCCAACCGCTTTGCCGGCGGCGCGCAGATGCGCCTCGAATCCGTCCAGAACGCCAATGACCAGGCCAAGACCGCCGTGGCCCACATCCTCGGCAAGGAAGAGGCCTATGACGCCGTGCCCTGGTTCTGGTCGAACCAATATGATCTCAAGCTCCAGACGGTGGGCCTGTCGACCGGCTTCGACCAGACGGTGCTGCGCGGCGATCCCGCCACCCGCAGCTTCTCGGTCGTCTATCTGAAGGGCGGCAAGCTGATCGCGCTCGACTGCGTCAATGCGGTCAAGGACTATGTCCAGGGCCGCGCCCATGTGCTGTCGGGCGCCCATCTCGACCCGGCGCAACTGGCCGATGCCGGCATCCCGCTCAAGGAAGTGGGCCTGGCCTGATAGGTCGGCGACGACGCGACAATCGGATTTTCCTACGAAGTTCACAGTGTCGTCGCCCCGTTTTGCGCCATTTTCCCGGCATAGGGTCATCGGAAAGCGGCGGCGGTGCGACAATCGCGCGCCTGTGAAGCGACACCGACGCGCCAGCGAAGCGACGATCAGGCGACCATGACGCGACGGGCTTGTCGCGGCAGGGCGCTGCGGCAAGGTCCATATGGGAGCGATGGGAGCGGCCAATTCCATCCCACAGGGTGGACCAGAAAAATGCCGAGTAGGAAAGACAAGCGGGAGGCGAGCAGAAGCTGACCTTTCC
>NZ_NOIW01000069.1:0-30655 GCF_002708645.1 Sphingobium sp. IP1 | reverse complement strand
ATAGAGATAATAGGTCTGCTCGCTGACCCCGATCCGACGGCAGGCTTCGGCGGTCGAAGCCCCCTGCGCCAGCACGATCTCAACTTCACGCAGCTTGCCGATGATCTCTTCCGGCTTGTGCTTCTTGCTCGGCATTCAATGTCCCTTTCGCGGTCCAGACTATCATAGTCTCTGGGCCACTCAGCGGGGGGCAGATCATGATCGCCGATCAATTCTCTGACGTGTTCGATGACCTCCACGCCCGCATCAAGTGGCACCGCGCTGCTCTTCTTGTCGTTGGCGGCGTTCTGTCGCTCGGCGTGATTATAACGGCAGTCGCAGTCTGGAGGCTTTTGCCGGCCAACGGTTGGCAATGCCTCTAAGGGGATACTGCATGGATTTCCAGCCGTGATCTTCGTCGGAAATCAAGATCGCATCGTAGAAGAATGCATGAGCAATTATCGGGCGGCACTCACGGATTGAGAGGAAGCTTTGGTTCCCCGGATGGTCCGCGGATAAGCGGCATCAGAAAGCTTCTGTCTAAAGTGCAGCCTGATTCCAAAGGATCTGTAATGCCCATAAGACGGGGGGTGGCTATTTTGCAAATTGCGCCTTGTGTCTAGGTCGGTATGCAGATTTATTCGAATGATTCTTGTCTGTGCCATAATGTATATTTGATCGCATCATAGTTTAGGTAAAGTTAATCCGTGATGATATGGTGTATCAGTGCGCTATCATGGCACAATGATCTGATGTAACATTCGGAAACAGTCCAATATGCCGCGATTTTAATTTTGCAGATGACATTCTGCGAAAAGCCTACTATGTAGCCTGTCATGCGCCGCTTAGGACGTTTCCTGCTCTGCCTGCTTTCGTTGTCCATGCTGACGACGACGCTGGTGCATGCCCAGGAAGTTCCTAACGCCCGTGCCCCCACAATCGAGTGCACGGGTTACGTGCATAGCGAAGGGGACGCGGACCAGACGCAGGGTGATGCCGACAAGGCGATCCCGCATCATCATGGCGGTTGCCAGGGTGCTCCGGCTTTCGTTCCGGTCTCTGCAAGCGAAGATATGCTTCCGTTGGCGGTGGACGCGCCTGTGTTCATCCCTGCGCCGATTCCGTCCAAGCGCTGGGCCATCGGCCCCGACCTGCGCCCACCCATAGCCTGACAGAGCCATAATGGACCGTTGCGCCTGAATTCAGGCCGCCGGTCGTCCATGACTCGTGTTCAGGATTCCTATTCATGTTCCGATCCATTGCAGCCTTATTGGCTGCCGTGTCCTGCGTCGCTGTGGCGCAGGCACAGGAGATGCCCGCTGCGGTAGCGGGGGCGTCACCCTATACGCTTGATCAGGCAGTCGCCGCCGCTGGTGGCAGCGCCCCGGCGGCCGAAGCCGCGCAAGCCAATGTCGAAGCGGCCCGCGCCGCACGTACCGTCGCTGGTCTTCGTCCCAATCCCACCGTGCAGACGCAGGTGGAGAATATCGCAGGAAGCGGACCGTATCGCGGCGTTGGTAGCGCCGAGTCGACGGTCAGCATGGCTGTTCCCATCGAACTGGGTGGCAAGCGGTCCGCACGCATCGCGGTCGCTAATGCCCAGACCGACAAGGCGCTGCTAGTCTCGGCGATCACGCAGGCAGACATCAGGCTGCAGATCACGCAGCTGTATATCGAAGCGGCTGCTGCCGAACGGCGTGTCCAAACGGCACGCGATCAGGCGCGGATAGCCGGCGACGCCGCGAACGCTGCGAGTGTACGGGTAAAGGCCGGACGGGCCTCTCCGATCGAGGAGCAGCGCGCTAACGTTGCGAAGATCAACGCCGATGCCGAACTGGTTCGGACTATCCGGCTGGCACAGGCCAGCCGCGCTAATCTCGAGCGTCGGATTGGGCAACCGATGGGCGGACCGCTCGATACGGCTTGGTTGGAGCGCTTGCCACGTGGCTATGGTCCCGAAGTCCCACCGAGCGCGGTAGGTACGCTGGCCCTGGCTGCCGCAGACGCGGACCTTGCCGTAGCTGATGCCAATGTCCGACTCGCCAATTCTCAACGAGTCCCCAATCTCGAAGCTGGCCCCGGTTTACGCAGGCTGTCAGCCACCAACGATACGGCCCTGATCTTCACGGTCACGATGCCTATCCCGATCTTCAATTCGGGCAAGGCGGCTGTCGCGCAGGCTCGCGCGCAGCGCAATCAGGTGGAAGCCCAGAAGCGTATGACGGCACTCGACGTCGAGCAGGCCATCACCGACGCGCAGACATCGGCATCGAATGCCGCAGTCACTGCACAGACGGCTACTGGTCCTGCCCTTGAGGCAGCTCAGGAAGCGGCTCGTATTGCGCGCATCGGCTATCGCGAAGGCAAGTTCGGCCAGCTCGATCTGCTCGATGCCGAACGTACGCTCGCCCAGACGCGCCTCGCGGCCATCGACGCGCTCGCCTCTTACCAGAATGCCCGCGCGCAGCTGGAGCGCCTGACAGCGCCCGCGCCGGAACAGGGGAACTGATCCATGACATCTAAGAAGATCATCTACGCCGCCTTGCCCCTGTCCCTGATGCTGGCGCTCGCCGCTTGCGGAAGCGGTGCCGAGGAGAATCCGTCCAACGACGCGGCACCCGCTGCTGAAGCAAAGGCAGGGGAGAAAGCCGAAGAGGGCAAGATCACGCTCTCGGCCGATCAGATCGCATCGGCTGGCATTCAGACGGCGCGCCCGATGATGGGCGGCTCGGGCACGATCGAGCTCCCCGCTACCATCGATGGCGACCCTCAGGGCACGCAGGTGGTATCGGCCGCGATCGGTGGCCGCGTGGTTTCGCTGACCCGTAACCTTGGGCAGTCGATCGGTCGCGGCCAGACGCTTGCCGTGATCGAGAGCCGCGAGGCCGCCTCGCTCAACGCCGAGACCGAAGCTGCTCGCGCACGGCTGTCTCTGGCGAACAGCAATCTCGCCCGCGAACAGCGTCTGTTTTCGCAGCGCGTCTCGCCTGAGCAGGATCTCATCGCTGCCCGCACTGCGGCGACCGAAGCCCGCATCGCCCTTCGTCTGGCGCAGCAGCAGGTTTCTGCTGCGGGCACGGGTGGCGGCGGCCTCAATCGCATCGGCATCGTGGCGCCTATGTCGGGTCAGGTTATCGGCCGCAGCGTGGTGCTGGGGCAGACGGTCGCGGCGGATGCTGAATTGTTCCGCGTCGCCAACCTTTCGAGCGTGTCGCTTTCGCTCAACCTGCAGCCGCAGGATGCGGGCCGGGTGCGTCCGGGCGCAACGGTGAATATCAAGGCAGCTGGTCGACAGGCGACCGCGAAGGTGACGTTCGTGTCGCCGGCGCTCGATGCCAATACGCGACTGGTTCCCGTCATCGCGACTCTCGACAATCGTGATGGCCTCTGGCGCGTCGGCGAGCCGGTTACGGCATCGGTCGCGCTCACCGGCAGCGGCGGCGATGGCGCGATCCGTGTGCCGCTGACTGCGGTGCAGACAGAGGAGGGCAGGTCGGTCGTCTTTGTGCGGACCAAGACCGGGTTCCAGGCAACCGCCGTCCAATTGGGCGACAGTGCCGGCGACAGCGTGATCATCAAGTCGGGCCTGAAGGGCACCGAGGAGATCGCCACCGTCAATAGCTTCACGCTCAAGGCCGAACTCGGCAAGAGCGAAGCCGCGGAGGACTGAGCCGATGATCGCCCCAATCGTAACATGGGCGGTTCACAAGCGCTGGCTCGTCCTGCTGCTGACCGCCATTGCCGCCGTGATCGGCGCCGCCGCCCTGTCTCGCCTGCCTATCGACGCAGTGCCGGACATCACCAACAATCAGGTGCAGATCAACGTCCGTGCGCCCGCGCTTTCGCCCGAACTGGTCGAAAAGCAGGTGGCGTTCCCGATCGAGACTGCGCTCGCCGGCATTCCGGGCCTCGAATATAGCCGTTCGCTTAGCCGCAATGGTTTCGCGCAGGTGACGGCGGTCTTCTCCGATCAGACGGATATCTTTTTCGCCCGCCAGCAGGTCGGCGAGCGCCTGACAGGCGTGTCCGAGAACTTGCCCGATGGCGTAACGCCCGAAATGGGCCCGATCGCCACCGGTCTGGGCGAGGTCTATATGTGGACCGTCCGTCTGGAGCATCGCAAGGACGACAAGCACCAGCCGGGTGAACCCGGCATGCAGCCCGATGGCAGCTACATCACGCCGGAAGGCGAACGGCTGACGAACGACACCGACAAGGCGACCTACCTGCGTACCGCGCAGGACTGGATCGTTTCGCCGCTGCTGAAGAACACGCAGGGCTTGGCCGGCGTCGATTCGATTGGCGGCTATGCCAAGCAGTTCCTCGTCGTGCCCGACGTCCAGCGCCTGGCTTCGATGGGGATCACGCTGACGCAGCTCAGCACAGCCCTCGAACGCAACAACACCAGCGTCGGTGGCGGCTTCGTCAATCGCAATGGCGAAGGTCTGGCAGTCCGTGCGGACGCTCTTGTCCGTAACGCCGACGAACTTTCCAAGATCGTGGTGGCCACCCGGGAAGGTGTACCCATCACCCTTGGTCAGGTTGCATCTGTTCGTACCGGTCAGGCGATTCGCATGGGGTCGGCGTCCGAAAACGGAACTGAGGTCGTCGTCGGCACCGCCATCATGCGGATCGGCGAGAATAGCCGCACCGTCGCGACCGCAGTCGCCAACCGGCTGGAGGAGATCAACGCCTCACTGCCGCCAGACGTAATCGTCCAGCCTGTGCTGAACCGTACGGCGCTGGTGAACTCGACCATCAAGACGGTCGCCAAGAATCTGGGCGAAGGCGCGGTCCTTGTCATCGTGGTGCTGTTTCTGCTGCTCGGCAACTTCCGTGCCGCGCTGATCGCCGCCGTCATCATCCCGGTGACCATGATGCTGACCGGCTTTGGCATGTTGCGTGCCGGGGTGTCAGCGAACCTCATGAGCCTTGGCGCGCTCGACTTTGGCCTCATTGTCGATGGCGCCGTCATCATCGTCGAAAATGCCCTGCGACGCATGGCTGAGCATCAGCATCACGAAGGGCGTCTGCTCACCGTGAAGGAACGGCTGGATACGGTCGCTTCTGCTGCCCGGGAGATGATCAAGCCGTCGGTCTATGGCCAGGCGATTATCATCCTCGTTTATGTGCCGCTCCTCACCCTGACCGGTGTCGAGGGCAAGACCTTCGTGCCGATGGCGCTTACCGTCATCATCGCGCTGGTCTGCGCCTTCATCCTCTCCCTGACCTTTGTTCCCGCCGCGATCGCCCTGTGGCTATCCAAGCGGATCGAAGAGAAGGAAGGACGGATCATGAGCTGGCTCAAGGCCCGCTACGAACCCGGTCTCGACCGGGCGATGAAGCGGCCTGTAGTCACTGTCGGCGCTGGTGTCGGTGGTTTCGTTCTCGCGATCCTGGCCTTCATGTCGCTGGGACAGGTTTTCCTGCCGCAGCTCGATGAGGGCGACCTGTTGATCCAAGCCCTGCGTATTCCGGCGACGTCGGTGCAGCAGAGCCAGGCGATGCAGGTGCCGATCGAGCAGATGATGTCGAAGCAGCCGGAGGTGAAGTTCGTCTTCTCCAAGACCGGTACGGCCGAACTGGCATCCGACCCGATGCCGCCCAACGCCACTGATATGTTCGTCATCCTCAAGGACCGGAAGGAATGGCCGGACCCCAGCCTGAAGAAGGAGGAACTCATCTCTCGGATCGAGGGGGAACTCGCCAAATTCCCGGGCAACGCCTACGAGATCACCCAGCCGATCCAGATGCGCTTCAACGAGCTCATCGCCGGCGTGCGCGGTGATATTGCGGTCAAGGTCTTCGGGGACGACTTCAACTCGATGAACGCGACGGCGGAGAAGATCGCCAGCGTCCTGCGCCGCACGCAGGGGGCTGCCGACGTGAAAGTCGAGCAGACCACGGGCCTTCCGATGCTCGACATTCGGGTGAATCGCGACGCCATGGCCCGCCTCGGCGTTACCGCTCAGGACGTGCAGGACATCGTGAACGCAACGCTGGGCGGCCAGCAGTCGGGCATGATCTTCGAAGGCGACCGCCGTTTCCCGGTGGTGATCCGTCTTTCCGAAGATCAGCGTGGTGACATCTCGCTGCTCAGTCAGGTCCAGGTGCCGACCCCGAGCGGCCAGTTTGTTCCGCTGGCCAGCGTTGCGGATATCCGCGTCGTCGACGGTCCAAACCAGATCAGCCGTGAAAACGGCAAGCGTCGTGTCGTTGTCCAGGCGAACGTGCGTGGCCGTGACGTTGGCGGCGTGGTCGCAGATGCGCAGGCTGCCATTGGTAAGGAAGTGCGTCTTCCTCCAGGCAGCTATCTCGAATGGGGTGGCCAGTTCGAGAATCTGGCATCGGCTCAGGAACGCCTGCAACTGGTGATCCCGGCCTGCTTTGTCCTGATCCTGCTGCTCCTCTATGGAGCGTTGGGGTCGGTCCGTGATGCAGCGATCGTGTTCACCGGCGTTCCGCTCGCTCTGGTGGGTGGCGTGCTGGCCCTCTTCTTGCGGGGCATGGACTTCTCCATCTCCGCAGCGGTCGGGTTCATTGCGCTGTCCGGCATCGCGGTCTTGAACGGCCTCGTCATGGTGTCCTCCATTCAGGATCTCATGCGAACCGGCATGGAGCGCGCCGAAGCCGCTCGGGTGGGCGCGCTTCAGCGTCTGAGGCCGGTGGTCATGACGGCGCTGGTTGCGAGCCTTGGCTTCGTGCCGATGGCCCTGGGCAGTGGTGCTGGCGCCGAAGTCCAGAAGCCGCTGGCGACGGTCGTAATCGGCGGCCTGATCTCCGCGACGCTCCTGACCCTGTTCGTCCTGCCGACGCTCTATGCGCGATACGGCCGCACGACGATGGTCGAGGAGGATGATCCAGAGATCGAGGTCTCCCCGTCTGTTCAACCGCAGCACTGATGTGACGGGAGGGCAGCAACTGCCCTCCCGCCTCTTCCTGATCGAAGGAAAGGATCAGACCGATGAGAGAGGAAACCATATTCAGTCCTCAGATCTCGCGTTTGCGGGCGTGGACACTGTTGGCCGACCTCAATCGCTATGAGGCGTGGCATCCGCACTATTGTTTTGGTGCGGGGGTCGTCGAGCTTGGGAACAAGATCGACATGACCTGGACGCTGATGGGCAAGCAGGCATCGCTGGAAGCCAGAATTGTAGCCAATGATAAGCCCGATATCATCCGCTGGAGAGCAGCCACATTGCCGCTTTTCAGCATCGAAGAGGGGTATGAAATTTATGAGGATGAAACCGGTCTGCATGTCCGGCACAGCTTCGAATGCAAGGGCATCCTTGGATTGTTGGCACGCCCGCTAGCCACAGGCCTTCGCCGTCAAATGAGAACGCAGGATGCGAGTTTCATGGCGGCGGTGAAGCGCACGATCCGCGCAGTCTCTCCAGCCAATCGCCACAAGCGGCGCTCGCTCAGCGTGATCAAGGGCAGGGGGAAGAGCGATGGATGAAGCAACGAGCGGCGTCAATCAGCGCTTGGAGCGTAACACGCTCTGGATCGTGCTGATCCTCAACGTCCTCATATCTGCAGCCTTCTTCATCGTTGGCTTTACTGGAGATTCCAGCGCTCTCATCGCCAATGGCGTCGACAATCTGTCGGATGCGCTCGTTTATGCGCTGAGCCTTGTAGCCCTGAGCCGAGGCGTCACGTGGAAGAGCCGAGCGGCAATGTTCTCAGGCTCCATGCTGCTGGTCTTCGCAGTCGGCATCCTCATCGACGTCGGTCGTCGATATGTCTACGGCAGCGAGCCCATTGGCACGGCCATGATGGCGATGTCGGCTGTGGCAGCCATCGTAAACTTCATCTGCCTAAGGCTGCTGCAACGGCTTGAGCAGCCCGACGTCAACATGCGCGCAGCTACAACCTTTAGCTTCAACGACTTCATTTCGAATGGCGGCATTTTGATCGCCGGCGTGCTGGTTTGGTGGCTCGGCACAAACTGGCCGGATCTTCTCGTCGGCGTCGCCACTGCGCTGATCGCCATCAAGGGCGGGGTCGAGATCCTGAAGGATGCTCGTAGCGAAATTCGGGAGGCCAAGGGCCGCCCAGAAATCAAGGAGGCCTGAAATGACAACTCGTACTTCTCCGCAAGGACTTCCCTGTCCGGTCTGCAAGGTCGACCTGCTCATGAGCGAGCGGCAGGGCATCGAGATCGACTATTGCCCTCAATGTCGTGGCGTCTGGCTCGACCGCGGTGAACTCGACAAGATCATCGAACGCAGCATCAGCGAAACTCAGCCGACCGAACGGCGTGAAGGCACGCTTGGTGTGTTCGGCTCAAAGCATGGAAGCGATCGTGGCGACAGCCACGGATCTCGGGGCGGCCACCATGGTCGTCGCAAGGGCTTCCTGCGCGATCTCTTCGACTGACAACCAGCTTGGCCGCCGCACCTACCCCCTGTGTGCGAGAACGGCCCGCGTCATGGGCGGCATCCCTCGCCGCCCATGACGACAGTTTCTTCCTCCTGATCCGGGAAACAACATGCGCCTGAAACAATATCGTTTGAGCCGTCTCTCCCTGACCGTAGGAGGCCTGATGCTCAGCCTGATGGGATGTCAGCAGAATGGTGGCGGCGATGAAAGCCGTCATGATCGCAATTCCATTCCCACGCTCGTTGGGGAGCATCTCTACGCATGTGAGGATGGAACGCAGCTGGACGGCGATTTCCTGGTCGATGGGCTGACCCTCGATCTGGCGATCCTGCCGAACCAGAAGCCGATCCGTCTGACTGCGCCCGACACGGGCCTGACCTATGTCGGCGATAAGCTCAATGTCAGCCTGACCGGCGTCGACACGTTGAAGCTAGTACGCGCCGATCAAAAACCGCTGATCTGCAGGAGAACCCGGACGATCAGCAAGCAGGGACGCCTGCATCCACCCTGATGGCAACTGTTTTTACCGAAGATAGCGTGTCCCAACCAGGATGATGGTCATGATTCAAAAACTCCGCCTTGATGTCCCCCTGCTGCTCCCCGAAGTCACCGACACGGCTGATGGCTGCGTTTCGCGCCTGATATCCTTGATCGAAAGCCGTCCCGGTGTTTCTGAAGTGCATGTCACGAAGGAACCAGCCGGCACACTGCCGCAGCTGTGCATCCACTATGATCCGGACGCGATCTCTCTTCCTCGTATCCGGGAGCTGGCGAAGGCGGCGGGGACGCAGATCGCAGAGCGCATCGGCCATGCGGTGTGGGAGGTCGACGGCATTGGCCATCAAAGGCGTGCCAGGTCTATTGGCGAAACGCTTCGCGCGCTGCCAGGCGTGCTCGAAGCCGAGGCCATTCTTCCCGGGACGGTGCGGGTTGAGTTTGATCGCACGATCACGTCGGAGGATGGCATTCTCACGGGGCTTCGCGATGCCGGTGTAACACCCAAGGCACTCGCGGCTTCCGGAAAGAAGCCCGTGGCGCACGACCACGACAAGGATCACGATCACCCGGCTGTCGAGAAGCACGACCACGATCATGGGCATGGCGGACTGCTTGGGCCCAACACCGAGCTGATCTTCGCTCTTGCCTGCGGCGGCGCGCTGGGGGTGGGCTACCTCATCGAGACGTTCGTGACGGCCCCCGCCTGGGTGCCGTTCGCTCTCTTCATCGCGGCTTATGTGTTCGGCGGCTTCTACACCGTGCGTGAGGCTATCGAAAATCTGCGCCAGAAGCGCTTCGAGATCGATACACTGATGCTGGTGGCAGCCGCTGGTGCGGCGGCGCTAGGCGCTTGGGCCGAAGGTGCCTTGTTGCTGTTTCTCTTCAGTTTGGGGCATGCACTCGAGCATTACGCCATGGGCCGCGCCAAGCGTGCGATCGAAGCTCTGGCCGAGTTGGCGCCGCGAACGGCCACCGTTCGGCGCATGGATGGTGGCTCCAGTGTCGTGCCGGTCGAGGAACTGGTCCTTGGTGATGTCGTCATCATCAAGCCGGACGAGCGCATCGCCGCCGATGGCTTCGTCATCAAGGGCAATTCTGCGGTCAATCAAGCGCCTGTCACTGGCGAAAGCATCCCGGTCGACAAGGAGCCGGTCGAAAGCGCGGACTCTGCTCGGGCCAATCCTGATCGCGTCGCTGCAGCCAGCAGGGTCTTCGCCGGCACGATCAACGGCAGCGGCCTCATCGAGATCGAAGTCACGCGCCTATCGAACGAGAGCACGCTCGCCAAGGTCGTGAAGATGGTCAGCGAGGCGGAGACGCAGAAGTCGCCGACCCAGCGGTTCACTGATCGCTTCGAGCGCTTCTTCGTGCCTGCCGTTCTTGTCTTGGCATTCCTGCTTCTATTCGCATGGGTCGTCGTCGATGAGCCATTCCGCGACAGTTTCTATAGGGCGATGGCCGTCCTTGTGGCCGCCAGCCCCTGCGCGCTGGCCATCGCGACGCCGAGCGCCGTGCTGTCGGGTGTCGCCCGTGCCGCGCGGGGCGGCGTCCTGGTAAAGGGCGGTGCGCCGCTCGAATTGCTGGGATCGCTCGATGCCATCGCGTTCGACAAGACCGGCACGCTGACGATGGGCGAGCCACGCATCCAGCAGATCATCCCGGCGCCTGGCGTCACCAAGGAAGAACTGATGGCGCTGGCGGTGGCTGTAGAAAGCCTCAGCGACCATCCCTTGGCCCAGGCAATTGCGCGTGATGGGCGCGAGCATATTGGCGATCATCCAGTTCCGGAGGCCGAAAATCTGAAGAGCCTCACGGGTCGCGGCATCTCGGCTCTTGTCGGTGAGGATGAAGTTCTCATCGGCAAGGCCGAGATGTTCGGCAGCGACGGCATAGCCCCGCTGTCCGGCGAGATGGATACCGCGATCAAGACGCTCCGGGAGGCAGGACAGACCAGCATGGTCGTGCGCAGCGGCTCCCGGGATATGGGGGCTATCGGTCTTCTGGATACGCCGCGCGAAGCAGCCCGCGCGGCGCTGGAACGCCTGCGCGAGATCGGCATCAAGCGGATGATCATGATCTCGGGCGATCACCAGCGGGTGGCTGATGCCATAGGCAAGCAGGTCGGGATCGATGAAGCCTGGGGCGATCTTATGCCCGAAGACAAGGTCGAGGCCATCAAGAAGCTGAGGGCCGAGACAAAGGTCGCGATGGTCGGTGATGGCGTGAACGATGCGCCCGCCATGGCGACAGCGACCGTCGGGATTGCGATGGGCGCAGCCGGCTCGGATGTCGCGCTGGAAACCGCCGACGTGGCGCTGATGGCAGACAACCTGTCGCATCTGCCGTTCGCTGTCGGTCTCAGCCGGAGCACGCGCTGGGTTATCCGGCAGAATGTGTTCGTCAGCCTGGGTGTCGTCGCCTTCCTCGTTCCGGCGACCATCCTGGGTCTTGGTATCGGACCGGCTGTCGCCCTTCACGAAGGATCGACGCTGTTGGTGGTTATCAACGCGCTGCGGCTTCTGGCGTATCGAGATCCGGTCCGTGTCTAAGCAGGACGCGGACCACCATCGAGAAGCGACGTGAGGATCGGAAGATTCGACGCCATCTTCGTCGGGACAGGCATACTGATATGCGTCGCTCTCGCTGTGGTGGGAGTGTGGGCGATGTCCGGCGTACTGCACGCACCACTTAATGATCCTCCCGCCACGAAGCGTGTGCATTTTACGATCCAGCCGGGCGAAACGCAGCGCGTAGCAGCCTATGTGGCCGGGGAGGGGACCGTACGGTTCGTAAGCGAGAGCCGCGGCGCGAAGGTCCGCTATCGCCTTCGCCTGGAAGATGGGCACCAAGGGTCCATTCTTGCCGATACGATTGCTTCGGGCATTCAGCGGGGGGAGTTACGTCCGCAGCATGGCAGCCTGTACGAATGGTCTTGGAACAACCTATCGCCTGGGCCGGTGCATGTTGGCTTCTTTGCCGAGGGCAACTTCGACATCCTGAACCGAACAGGCGCTCGTCAGCCTGAATCCTTGGTGGCCCCCTGATTTTAAGAATTGGGCGCTACGCCTCTCACATCATAGATAATGGAGCACCGCGATGATCGTCGGAGCGCGTCCCCGCCTGCAGCAGATCATACTCGAAATCTGGAAGCCACTGACCATCCTGTTTGCCTGGGATGTGGCAGTCACCATCTTCCACCGGTTCATGCCAATCAAGGAGCCTGCGCTGCCAGTCGCGCTGTTCGGCACGGCCATAGCTTTGTTTCTCGGCTTCAGGACGAACGCCGCTTACGCCCGCTGGTGGGAGGCGCGCACCTTATGGGGCGCTTTGATCAACGCCTCGCGCAGCATGGCCCGTTTGTGTCGCAATGTATTGCCGGCTGGCCCGGAAGCGGAAGCTATTGTGCTGCGGCAGATCTCTTTCGCGCACGCGATGCGGTGCCGGCTGCGGGGGCAGGATCCGACAGAGGATATTAAGCGGCTGGCGGGCAAGGAGGCCGCCGAAGTGGCTGCCGAGCGTACGAACCGCCCCAATGCGTTGCTCGAGGACATGTCTCGGATCGTGTCTGGAGCGCGGACTGACGGGAAGATCGACACCATCCAGCAGTCCCTGTTCGAACGAGTGATGATCGATATCGCCAATGCCCAAGGGGGCATGGAGCGCATCAAGAATACGCCGCTGCCCAATGGCTTTGAGTTCATGCCGAACTTCTTCACGCGGCTGTTCTGCGTGCTGTTGCCGATCTCGTTGGTGGAGACGTTGGATCTCTACACACCGATCGGATCGACCCTGATCGGGATGATCTTCCTGGCTGCGTTGCGGATCGGGCAGGATCTGACGGACCCGTTTGCCAACACCGTCCATGACGTGCCGCTATCGACGATGTGTCGGACGATCGAGATCGATCTTCTGGAGTCCCTAGGGCGGAAGGGGCCTGGGCCACTTCCTCCTGTGGCGGGAACGCAGTGGTAGAGTAGGGGATCAAAGGCCGGACGTAGCCGTTACACCCTTCAACAGGCCGTAAAGGGGCGGAAATCAATCGTTACGATCGAGTTGGGCGCCGGCGACAGGCGGTTCCTATCTGCCTTGCGCGCCCATTCATTTAAAGGAGTATGAAGTGGCAACAGCAAGCGTAATCAGCACGCAACCGACCCCGGACGAGGCCCTGCAGCGTCTGGTCGACGGCAATGAGGCATTCGTGGCCGATGCGCCGGTGCCGGCCGACTTGTCACGCGAGCGGCGACTGGCGCTCGCAGAAGGTCAGCAGCCGTTCGCGACGCTGGTGGGCTGTTCGGACTCTCGCGTTGGCCCAGAACAGCTGTTTGGCGCCGGCCTCGGCGAACTGTTCATTGTCCGGACTGCCGGTAACAACGTGGACACCGCCGGCATGGGGTCCATCGAATATTCGGTGGCCGTGCTGAAGGTGCCGCTCATCGTCGTGTTGGGGCATGAGAAGTGCGGCGCCGTTGCGGCTGCAGCCGACGTCGTGACGAAGGATACACGGTTTCCGGGTAGCATTGCTCGTATGATCGAGCCGATCGTACCGGCCGTCTTGGCAGCTCAGCGCAATGTCGGCGAAGACAAGCTGGTCGATACCGCGGTCGAGGAAAACGTCCGGCGTATGGTCGAACGCCTGCAGAAGTTCTCAGAGCCGATGCTGATCGAACCGCAGGAGCGTGGCGAGTTGAAGGTCGTGGGCGCCGTGTACGAACTGTCGACCGGCCGGGTTCGCTGGCTCTAAAAGCGCAGGCCTTCCCGACGGACATAATCAGAGTTTGGCTGGTTATGTCCGTCGGGAGTGCGCGGATATCATGGCGGTGATAGTCGCCCTTTGATGCTGAGCGTCATTTGTAGAAGCTGCTTGTGTCGACTTTTACTCGCACGTCTGACGCGGTCACCGTCAGCGGGTCGCTGATGGGAAGTTCGATTTCTGCCTCATAAGGATATTCGTCAGTGTCGCGGGAGCCGATATCGTTCGCAACATCAGATCCTGAGCCATATTGCAGTTCGACCACAACGGATCCGGTCACCTCGTAGTAGATCGTGTTGGCATCCATGTCGGTGACCACGATTTCGTCGACCCAGTGATGGTCAATTGCGGTGTGGGTAGACAGCTCATCGAGCTCCTGGATTGCTTCCCCAATCATCTTCTCGAACACGGCGGTCTGCATCGCTCCTGCGACTGCCTCTTCGATAAAGTCCCGGCTCTCTTCAGCCGCATCCAGTAGGGCGTTGATTCCGTCGAGAACTTCGCTGAAAATCCGCCTGATTTTTGAACCGTCGGCTAGGATGGTGTTTGGGCGGACATGTGTAGAGCGGTTTAGCGCATTCACCATTTCAATCAATTCGTCGGCATGGGGCTTCACCTCGAACTTCAGTATGTCCTTTACGAATTGGTCTGAAAGGCCGGCCTTGATGATGTAATTCGCCCGTTGCCTCCTCGTCACTGTATCGGTGTCTGGTGCTTGCACGAACCAGACGCATGCGCGGACATCTTCGTCAGGTGACAGTTTGTGGATGATATGACCGATCGCTTCGCGCAGGCCGGCTGCTACGAAGTTTCCACGGATTGGGTTGCTCTTGCTCTTCCCTACTTTGATGCAGCCTTTGAAGACTGTTTTCAGGAATTTGTCCCGATCGAAACGCTTTGCGAGAGCGCGTGACGCTTCGCTGATCTCGCGCCAGGTAGCAATCTCATTTGTCATTATTATTCCATTTCAACATCATATTTTGATATTTCTGTCCAAGTTTCGATCTTGAGTTGGCCGGACTTCACTCAGTGCCCTTAGGCAGACGACATCGAAACGCTAGCTGGACTGATGCGGGATGGTGCTTGTCGTCACCGGGACGAAGGCAAGGTTCGTCCACCAAACTTTTTAATCTGAGCAGCGACGCCCCTCTTGATCAGCGACACTGCCCGTTCGTTGGGGTTTCCGCTGAGCAGGAACAATGAGAACTGGCGCAGCTTATGTCGGGTCAAGATCGGGATCGGCTCGGACACGAAACTGAAGATGGTCCGTAGGCGTTCGGCCGCGAATTTTTCTACCTTGTCAGGGTCGGCACTTCGGTTGGGCGTTGATGTGGCCGCAAAGTCGAAGAGGTCCGAAGGCTTGGGGGTGTACTTGTAGAAGTGCTGCTCCCAATCGGGGGTGCCGAAAACCTCATTCAGCGATGCCCTTTTTCCAGCGTCGAGAGCCGCATGGTCGTGGCTCAACTGCCGAAGAGCAGCGTGAAGCGGAAAGAGATACCATACGTCGGCACGCTGAGTGTTGGCGAGGTATCTTAGCGTGTCCCATCGAACAGACATGCCGTAGGGGTCGAGGAATACGACGGCGCGCTGAAGTCCGCTCCGGCCCGGCTGCGTCCAAGGGCCATTGGAGAAAACCTTGCGCAGTTCGTCGTTGGCATCCCCAGGGACGCATCGGATGTCGCGGTTCGGGAAGTCGGATTTCACCCGCTCAAGGGCGGCGAAGCGCTGCGGATCCTTCTCGATGAATACGAAGTGCCGGAAGGGCGGATCAATGGCTATCGCACGACGTGCAGAGCCCTCCAGGCGGACGCGTTCCATGACTCCTGGCTCTTGGCTAAAAAGCCCGGCCGACTTGCTTTCGATGGTGCGGTCACCTGTCCCGGCGAATGCATCAATGTACCACGTTTCGAAGGGATTGGTCGGCGACGGACTCGCTTGCAGCGCTCGCGTGTAAAAGTTGAGGTAATCGGAAACAGCATTGAGCTTGATCTCGGTCCACCCGCCACCAAAGGTATGTTCAGCTCTTTTCACATCGGCCATGTCGGATTTGTCTCGGTTAGGCCTCAGCGGCACCGTTGATCTTGTCTGGTGGGGATATGCCCGTTGTTAAGCGGCGCGCGAGGCTACGGGAACCGGCAGCTCGTTCCATTCGCGCCCGTCGAGATCACGGCCGCCGGTCTTTGGCCGGATGCCGCCCCATTGTTTGAAGAAGAACGCGACGCCTTGTTCGGCGCATAGGTCGCGAATTTCACGCGCCCATTCGATTGCCATCGGCCGCGCGCCCGGTCCACTTTCGCCGCCCGCAATAACCCAGTGAATGCCCGTGAGATCAACTTTTCCGACTGAACCGATCAGCGGTTCTACGGAAAGGAAGCGGACGCCAGCAGGTGCATCTCGCAGATGCGTAATACGAGCGCTGGATTTGCTGTCTTCGACCGACACACCGAGCCAAATGTGAGCCGGTGGTGTGGCATCACGGTAGCGCCGCTTGAGATAGCTGCGCATCAGCGAACTACGTTTCGTCAACACTTGGAAGACGTGCCAATCCGCCTTTTCCATCGTATCGAAGACCTGATCGATGAAGGTGCGGGGCACCTCCTTGTGGAATAGGTCGCTCATCGAATTGACGAAGATCATCCGGGACCGCTTCCAAGCGAGCGGTTGCGCTAGCCGTTCAGGCCGAAGGGTGAGGTCGAAGCCATGTTCGAAAGGATGACCTGGGATGCCGCGCCACCGTTCAGAGAAGCGGGCGGCATAGCAATTGTCGCAGCCGGCAGTAATCTTCGTACAACCCGTCACCGGATTCCACGTCGCATCTGTCCACTCGATTGCACTGCCGTCGGCCATAGTAACGCGCCCCTAGAACGTACCATGAATCTTGGCATATCGCGAATCGTGGGGCAACGAGTTTCGGTGCCAAAACTGGAAAATATGAGCAAAATGAATGAGAAGGGGATAGACAGTTGCTGTAAGTATTACTCATAACTTGTCTATGGCGGCAGGGCGCCAGCGAGGCATCAGTCCATGGCAGGTAATCTGGGTTACGATTGGATCGTGGGCGGTAGTCTGCCCGAACTCGGTCGCCACAGTGCGGCAAAGCATGAGATATTCGATGCCTATGTTGGGGCGTACATTCGTACATTGACGAAGAGTCATCGCACCCGTGCTCTCAACCTCACTATCGTTGATGGGTTCTGCGGTGGCGGTCGCTATACGCTTGATGGCGGTCAGGTTGATGGGTCTCCACTTCGAATGTTGGCTGCAGTGGACCGGGTTCGGGCTGAGGTTGCAGCGGCACGGACACGTGGCATTGCGATCAATGTCGACTTTGTCTTCGTCGATGCGAATCGTAACCATATCGATTTTCTACGGGATCTTCTGGAAAGCGAGGGCCACGGCTCTCGGATCGGGCGGGACATCCATATCCTCACGTCGAAGTTTGAAGAGGTAGCTGGGGATGTGATCGCACGCATCCAGGCAAGAGGGCGGGCGCATCGATCCTTGTTCTTCCTGGATCAATACGGATGGAGTTCAGTCACATTCGCTACAATCCGCAAGATCATGGCAGCCCTTCAGAACCCGGAAGTGGTGCTGACCTTCATGGTAGACCATCTGGTAAATCTGCTGAACGACAGGATGATCGACACCGCAGGCTTAGCGGCGGTTGATCTCGGTCGTAGTGATGTCCAGGACATGCTGCAAATGAAGCAGATGCGGGGTTGGAAGCGCTTCATCCAAAACACGCTCTACGAGCATATCCAGCGGAACACTGGTGCCGATTATTACACGCCGTTTTTCATCCACCCCGAAGGTGGATCTAATCGGGATTACTGGCTCCTGCACCTGTCGAAGCACCATTCGGCTCGAGAAGAAATGGGCAAGATCCACTGGGGAATGGAAAACACGTTCGAGCATTTCGGTCGGGCGGGCTTTAACTCGCTTGGCTTTAATCCAAGCGAGGATGTGCGGAAGGATATGCTGGACTTCGGCTTCAACGACAACGCGCGAACGAGGTCGGAGAACGCCGTTGTCGACCAACTCGCCAGGATGCTTCACGCACGGGCTGTTGCCGGGAAGGGGCCGCTGACCAAGAAAGAACTGTTCGCATCCCATTGCAACGAGGCGCCGGTAATCGGTGAGATCGTGGATGCAGCGCTGGCCGAACTACGCAAGGCGCAGGATGTGATTATCACTGGCAAGGATGGGGCGTTGCGACGGTCGGTGAAGACGTTCGCTTGGGATGACGAGATCAAGGTGTCTCGGGAGCCTGGCCTTTTCTCTGTGTTCGATCAAAGAGCAGCGTGACAGGTCAATTATTTCAGATGCCGTATGTCAGCTACCAGATCCTTTTGTAGGTTGTTCCTTTGAGGCTGGTGAGCTTGGGGTCTCTAGGCATCAGGTCGATGCATCGCTGGAGCGATGGGATATCGGTAGCGAAATCGATGGGCCTCACATTGCCAAGTTCGGGGTTTGGCGTAGATACAAAAACCGCGCTGTCATCCTTTGATTCAAACAAGCGGGATGCCATGGCAATGAGAATTTGGTAACAAGACACCCGCTGACGCATCAGAGCGTAAGATGCACAACGACGATGTGTGTTTTGGCGGAAGGGCTGTGGGCCGCCGCCTTCCGCGTCGGGCTTATTGTATTGCTGAGCTCGTTTCCTTCTGAGCCACGACTCTTCGATACCTAGTAGGCGTTGGACGGGCCATCCGCCGGAAATCATGTTCTCGATAGCATCTATGTCTGCGAGGAGCCGCGCATAGGGGACTCCTCCTTCCATGCAGATATGACGCGGTGTTGTGCCGTTAGATGAGAGAGGTATGATGTACCACTCACGAAAATCGTCGTCATAGAGACCGCGCCGCCGCCCTGCGGCCTCAAATTTTAGCTGAAGGGCTTCGCGACGCTTCGTATAGGCTTTGCGTTCGGGATTGACGACAAAGGTGTTGGGCTTGGATCCATGGGCAATGATCCGCCTAGCAATTGGGTGCACCCCTTGCCTGTCGGGCTCGTCGCACAGCATCCGCATGTAAGTTGCGACGGTTTGATCCGGCGATCCATATTCAACCGCATTTGTGCCGGCAGCGTCAAGAACATCTCGATCGATCTGACGTGGATCGGTGAGGGTTGTATTCTCGAATGGCCAGCGAGTAACAGGGCCAGTTTCTTGGGTTTCAAAAACCCTCTCTGATAAAAGAAAGCCCATTTTGTGGGTAAACTTACGATACACATTCGGAGGGCGATCATACGATATATCACCATCCAGATCCGGCTTAGAATCGAGATAATCGCGCAGGACTATATGTTGCCAATTGTCTGTTGGCGCGCAGAACCAATGCGTCCCTGGAATTTCTCGACCAATGAATGGTCTGGTGCCAAGCTCAAGGACTTCGGCCTCGTGCTTTTTGCGCTCTTTTTTAGTAATGAAATGAGGAATATCATTCAGTAGGTTGCGTAACTGAAGACCTTTGGCGCTAATCATTTCATCATGTTCGGATTTGAGAAGCGCGATGCGTTCATTTTCCAGCTGATGTGCAATCCAGATGCGGGGCGCATCGAACAGGATCGCCTGCCGCAGGTCGTGCCCCGACATTGTCTCGAAATCATATTCGACGACGTCGATCTCGATACATGACTGGACGCGCTGGCGGAGAAGCTCTGCCTTGACTTCGTCGACCGCGTGGTAGACCTTGATTTCGACATTTAGGCGACCATCGGGATGATAGAGTACGACGTCAGGCCTGATGCCGTCCTGCCATTCTTCCAGCGTCACGGCATGGTATTTCCAGTCGGTCTCGAAATCGCGGGCTAAGTCTCGATATTCGACATGGTGCGGAGGAAGCCCGACAGTTCGGGCCTCTTCGATTACCATCTTCGACCAGAGGTGAAGGCTTGTTTCGAGGCCGGATGTGCATTCGTCATGCGAAACATGTGCAAAGTGACCGCGCCGCGTTATGATTTTGTCGCTACCCTTACGGGTATGTGGGACGGTTTCTGCAACGTGGCGCATTTCGGATTGGCAGCCGGCGCAGATAAATGGCGCTTGGGTTTTAGAAGCGTCATCGATGTGAACGACCTTGCCGGTTGATTTCACAAGAGCGAAGGGATGTTTCAGCATTTTGAACCATGGACAGATCTATTGTGGCGAGGCGTCCAATGGATGAATTTCCTTTGTCGCCGTGGAGCGCGCACAAAGTTCCTACATTGTTTTTATCTCTTCCTCTCCTGCCGAACCAAGCTATTTGGAACAGCGTGAGTGAACCGTTCATGCGACCGCGAAATTTATCCCACATTTTCGCGATTCAAGAAAATGTGGGATAAATCACGATATTCCTGTCGGTTATGCCACTGTCGCGACTTCGACGGTGAGGTGCTGAAGCTCATGAACGGGCACAAGGCGTCTGCGGATTTCCGTCGCATCTACGCCCGGTTGGGCAGAGACGCCAACGATCGCGGAGTGTGCTTCAGGGCCTACCTTCCACACGTGCAGGTCCGTGATCCGGGCATCGCCTGCCGTTTCGACCAACTCGCGGACTTCATCGGCTACGTGGCGATCTGTGCGGTCCAGGAGAATGGCGGCCGTGTCGCGCATCAGCGACCATGACCAGCGCGCAATCACGATGGCGCCGACGATGCCCATGATTGGATCCATCCACACCCAGCCCAGATAGCGGCCGGCCAACAGAGCTGCGATTGCCAGCACCGATGTCAGGGCATCAGCCAGAACATGCATGTAGGCAGAACGCAGATTGTTGTCGCCACCATGGCTGTGACCATGGTGATGCCCATGGTCGTGACCGTGGCCGCCGGAGAGCAAAAAGGCCGAGGCTATGTTCACGAGCAGCCCGAGGATTGCGATCCATGTGGCCTCCGCGAAGGCGACGTTGATAGGCTCAAACAGCCGCATGACGGACTCGACGCCGATAGCGAGGGCTATGATGCCCAGGACGAGGGCCGATGCGAATCCAGCGAGATCGCCGATCTTCCCGGTGCCGAAGCTGAAGTCGCCGTTATGAGCATGGCGTTTCGCATAGGCATAAGCCGCGGCCGCAACACCAAGCGCTCCGGCATGGGTGGCCATATGGAAGCCGTCAGCCAGTAGGGCCATCGATCCAGTAGTGTAACCAGCGACAATCTCTGCCACCATCATGAGGGCGGTGAGCACCACGACCCAGAGTGTCCGGCGGGCATTGTCGTCATGGCTGGCGGCCAGGAACATATGTTCGTGCGTCAGGTGGCCGGTGTCGGCCAGCACGGCGGTCTTGGTGCTCACTTGCTGTACCTCCGGATGATCGTGACGAGGTCCTCTGCGCCTTGCTGGCGTTCTTCGGGCGACAGACCGTCGCGCGCGACATGGGCCTCCAGATGTTCGACGATGATCTCATCGAGAAGCCCATTCACGGCTCCGCGAACGGCTGCGACCAGATGGAGGACTTCGGTGCAATTCGCGTTGCCGCCAAGCGCGCGTTCTACTGCGCCAACCTGGCCCGCGATGCGCTTGATTCGCCCGAGTAACGCGTCTCGGTTTTCATTGATGTGGGCCATTTTTCCCTCGGTAGCCTCAGTGTCACGCAGCAAATTGCTGCTGGTAGGACGATGCGTTATAGGGTAGGTGGGTAGGGTATGCAATCAAATTCAATGGAATGATCTGTGCGCTCGCCTTGCATTGACCTTTGTGGTTTTGACGCCTCGTCCGGCTGGTGCCGTGGTTGTGGTCGTTCTCGTGAGGAAGTGCGTCGTTGGCGCAATCTGCGCCCGGGCGAGGCGCGTAAGGTTGCGGCGGACTTGCCACAGCGCCTGTCCAAGCTGCGCGCAAAGAGCCTGACGAATGATTCGCACCGACGACTGACCAACTTCTCGGCTGATGTCGTCAGTGCGATGGGTGGCAAGCTGAAGCTGTTAGCCAGGCGCGACCTTTAACTGATGATCGTCTCCGTATCGAATGCGGCAGGAATAGCCATGGCCGCACTCAGCGTGCATCTGTGACACGGCGGCTTTGGTCAGCCGCTGTGTCTGGCCGCTATCTTCGATTTCGATCCGTTCGACCGATTGGAAATCGAATGGCGCAACAGGGACGTTTTCCCGACCCTGTTTGATGAGCACCCCATAGTGCGATGTGCCTTTGAAATAGGTCACACGGATGTCGTGGGAGCTTTCATTCTTCCATCTGGGGTGGACCGGCCCACAGGCGGACAGGGAGAGGGCCAAGGCGGTCAGTAAGATCGTCGGTCTCATGATTTCTTCTTATTCGCTAGAACCGCGCATAATAAAAAGCCCGGCCTAACGGGGCGTGAACAGCGATGTCCTGAAGGCGATCGAGCGGCGTTCGGAGTTGCTCCGACGCTTGCTCGCGTATTCATCTTGCATGGGATATTATTGGCACCGAAGCAGGAATGTCGCTGGCGGGCTGCACATTTCTAAAATGAACCTGGATCCACGGAAGGGATGGAGCGGCATGATCATCACCCTCTCTGACCTTTTAACGGGAATCCGAGAGCGCAAGGCTGCCTTGGGTATCATCGATACCCCAGAGCGTACCGATGCCATGCGCAATAGCGGATCGCGTCGAACAGCGCGCAAGCGTGCTATGTTGGCCCGGATCGAGGAGCGCTCACGCGACGCGGGCGTCGTCTAGGCTGACCAAGCGCCTTGTTTCATGATCTTGGCGAAGCTCATGCGGCAGTAGCCAGCATCATGTATCGTCGGCAAACCGACCTTCCGCGCCCATTTTTGTGCTGACTGGGGAGGCAATCCCATCCTGTAGCCGATCTCGACCGATCCTATGATCTCTGCGGCGGTCTGAAGAACATCCAACGCGAGATATGCTTTACCGTGGCGACGTATGCGGCCGGTGGCGACGAATTTGAGAAACCGATTGGTGGCCAGGTTGAGTATCTCGCTGGCATCGGCGCCTGATAGCTCATCCTCGACATGGGCACCGGGCAACGGGTTTTCCAACATCCGCAAAGTGTCGATGAGTTCGGCCGGGATTAGTATCTGGTGGGACAGGTCCGTCGCCTCGGGGGCCAGACCAAATCGACCATCCGGCCCCAGAAGCCAGGCGAAGATGCCGGCCCAGGGCTTGGCGCGACCGCCAATAGCTCGTGCTGCGATTTGCAGCGGAACGCCGTCAATCATAGCGGGATCGGCTTTGGCTTGGATCTTTGCCTCGAATGCCGCCCAGGCCTGCGTGGTGGTATTGCGGACGCCATATCGCGCCTCCCAGTACGGGTGGGTCAGCGGGGCGAGCAATCCAGATTGCATCAACTGCGCTATGGCATAGCGGGGCAACTGAGTTGACTGCGACACGGCGGTCAAAGGCAGACGGTCGGGCTTGGTACGTGCCAGTTTCTCGATTTCTTCGGGATCATGGAACGGTCTAACCACGCCATGAACTCGCACGTCGGTTAGCTTGAAGACGCCGGCGGCTCGCAGCTTTGCGATGATGGTATCCGTCTCGCGCAGCACACGCACGGCTGATTTGGCGGAGATCAGTCCAATTATTTCATTCCCCTCGTCGGCCGACGGGAGGTTGGTCAGATCGGGGCTCTGACTGAGATCGGCTTGCTCTTGCTGGAGGCCATGTAGAAACATCGCGAATAGGGCTTTGACGCGGGGCGAGGAGCGGCCGATCCGGGCTTGCTTGACGGCGTGCCCCAGCTTGTTCGACCAGTTGCCCCCTTCGCCTGGAGTTGGAAGTAGATCGGCTGGAACGATGGGCCATTGGCGCAGCAGCGTTACAGCGTCGTGAAGCGCGCTGATGACCGCCATGGTAAGGTCAGGATTGGTCAGCCATTTTCCGCGCAGTTGGACGTTTAGCCAGGGGGAGAGCTTCACGGCCAAGTCGGCAATGTCGTGCGGCTCCAAGCTCGAAATCGGGTCAGGAAGCTGTGATCGCGAAGCGGCACGTACATCGGGATCATGGCTGAAGAGGCCAGCATAGATGCCCAAATTGCCGCGCATTTCGTGAGGGATGAACTCGGCTTGTCCCTCTCGGAGATCCGCGCTGCAGACATCTTGGTCGCAGGTGGCAATGCCGTTGGCGTAGCGCCATCGCTGGGTGGCGCCGCATTCGTGACACTCACTGCGCAAGACCTGAAAGGTTTCCGGGCAGAATGGGACGGAGGCTAACTGCCAAATCGCACGATGATGAGCCGATAGGGCAAGGCTGGCCGGTGCATATCGGCGGATGGTGGTTCTCAGTTCGCTCTGCCACGCGCGTCCACCAAACCAATGTATGATCGCGCTGCCTTCTTCTGGACCGTGGGCATGGTGCAGTAATTGGAGGTACGGCACCACCAGAATGTCAGCCAGCGCCGGTAGCTGTTCGGCGTTGGTTGTGGCCGCCGTCGGCTTGTTGTCGTAAACCCAGCCAGCCTCGGACAACAGCGTTCCCGTCCGTGGATACCCGTTCTCGGCAGTCACACGGGCGACAAGGCCCATGAGACTTTCGCCAGCGATCGGCGCGAGCGGGTATTTCACTTGGCTCAAGCTTCGATCTCCACGAACGGGTTATAGTCGATGAAGCTATGGGCAATTGCCCAGCTGTTCACCGCCAGGGCGAGATCGTTGCGGGTAATGGCATGTCGACCATCACGCACGACGTTTATGGCCGCCGTTTCTACGATGCGGCACGTGCGGCCGATGATCCCGCTGCTTGCGAGGCAAAGGGGGCGGGCGATGTCTTCTTCGACTAGGCCGCTGGCAACCTTCATGATCTTCTTGTCGACCATGGCGGTATCGAGGTCTTCGATGAAGTCCAGGAACAGATCCCGATCGTCATCCGCCCACCAATCAAGGGGAGGAAGCGTGAGGGGAGGGAAGAGCCGGCCGTTCAACTCGTGGCTGGACTGGAACAGCTTGTCCGCGTCGTGGGTGCCGAAAAAGGCGATAGGAACAAGGCCAGAATCAAGGAACGTCTTCAGGCTATCCGTGACATGGGTTGCGGCCGATGACCGGCGCGACAGATGTTGGATTTCATCGATGACGAGCAACTGCACGTTATCCCGTTTGATGGCTTGCACGGCGCGCTTGTGCAGGTTGGGTTCGGTGCCGCGGTCATAAAAGGGGTCGTCCAGGGCCTGCAGGATGGAAGAGAATAGCGACCTGGCGGTGCCAGTGCTCATGAGCTTGACGATCAGGACGGGCCGGCTGCCTTCGGGAAGTTCGCCCAGGCGTTCGATGCCGTCCCGGAAATGTTCGGCTGCTGTCGTTTTGCCGGAACCGCTTTCAGCCAGGAGGGTGATGCCATATTGCCGCTCGCCACGGGTGGCGATGCCAGAGCGCCGGACCTCATCCAACCCAGCAATGATGGCCTCTTGGCGAGGATGAACAATCTTGATCTGGCGGAATGCGCTGCGGGCATCTGCCACGCGTTGAGAGCGGGCAGCGGCTTCATTCGGCCGTACAACGGGCGGGTTTGGAGTGGTGGTAGTCATGAGTTGCCTTTCGGGTAGGGGTTAGAAATAGCTGCTGTCGTTCGAGCGCTTTTTGCGTTCACGGCGTGGTTCGGGGTCGGTGGTCGATGCGTCCGGGGTGGGTGGCGGCGCAGGAGCACGCCGGTCGCGCTCTGGCATGTCCTCTGGCGTCGCCTCTCGGGCATTGGCAGCTTTCGCCTTCTGCCGGTTGCTCCGCCGTTTAGATGCGGTAGGGGCAGCTTTCTGTGGAGCGGGGCGACGAGACAGGGTGTCGGCATCGTGCATCTCGTGCTCGATCACGTCTGCATAGATGATCGGGATATCGACCGGCTCGGGGCGCTCGCGCTGCAGGCTGGCGAGTTCACCGGTGATGCTGCGGATGCGCTTGTTTTCGTACAGCTTGGCCAGAAGCTTGCGTTCACGCTCCTTGGCTTCGGGCGTCAGCTGGTCGATGGCGTCGAGAAGCTCGGCGCGGCAGGCGTCACGCCATTCCCGTGAGTTGAAGTCGGCGGCTTCCGCTTTGGCCTTCTCACGGATCTGTTCGTGCATCCACAGGCTGATCGGCTCATCGCTATAGCCGGCCGTTTGGCAGTACAACTCGACGTCCTGATTGGTTTTGCGGTTGATCACCCAAATCTTGCGCAGATCGTATGGGTCATAGCGGAACGACACCGTTGCAGTGGCATTCTTCAGGCGCTGACGCTTGCCTTCCAAAGGGACAAGATCGGCGAGCAGGTCAGGCACGGCTTTGAAATCGCCGAAGCGCAGGCCATTCCACTCGATGCCAGCGTGGGTCAGCCGGTGCGAATTGATCTTGGGGAGGAGGGCCTTCTCGAAGATGCGAGGGTCACGCGGTAGAACGATCCCGTACTGGGCGGTGCCCTGTTTCCAACAGAGCAGAGGCTGTTTCTCGTTCAGGCCGCCATGCGGGGTCGTGTGATAGACCGCGATGGCGAACATGATGAGCGTCTCGAGCTCGTCGAGCGTCAACACGGCATCCACGGCGGGGTCGTAATCATACTCGCGGGAGAGGGCGATCGGCAGATGGGCGCCGGCCACCTTCGATGACACGTAATTGTGGATGGTGAGGAAGATGCGCTCAACAAGGGCTCGTTCGCGCGGCTTTTTACGACCACTGATGCGGACCGTTGCACCGGTCGCCTTGCTCATGCTCTCCATGTCGTGGCTGCGGAATTCCATGCCGCCATCCACATGATATGTGCTGCACAGGCCGCAGACGTCCTGGGCTTCAGGGTGCTTGTTCTTGATGATCGGCGGTACGATCTTGGGCAGAACAGACCGGCGAAGCAACTCCGACACGGTGGCGTATGATGGAGCATTGAAGGACAGCATGTGCGAGAGCACGACCCTGCTGAACCCATCAACAAGTGCGGAGAAAGTGGGGCGGCCCAGGATGATGGCGCGTTCCACGTCGATGACGAGGAGAGCGGGTATGGGTGTGTGATCCATAAGCCCGAATTCCAGAGGACGCTCCGCCTCATGGCCTTTCCCTGCGCCACGCCACCGAGAGTAGGCCGCCTGCTTGCCGTGGCGGGCCGCAACCGTCTGTTCGCACTCCAGCTTTTTGATATCGCGATATGTGGTGCTCATGCTCACCGGGAGGAGCGGCTCTGTAGGCATCTCGTATTCGAGCGAAGTGCCATCGTTGACGCGGCTAATCTCGGCGTTGGTCAGCACATTGATATCGGTGACGCTCTTCTTCGACACATAGTAGGTCAAAGCCAGGCGCTGGCGGATTTCCATGCGGATGCCATCTTCATCATAGCAATGGTGCCCCTGGGCGCTTGTGGCCTCACGAGCATCGCGGTCGCCGACTTTACCGCGCTCCCGCATCCAGCGTTTCACGGTGTGCGGATTGGGTGCCTCGCCATATTTGGCGTGCAACTCGGGGGTCCAGTGCTCGGCAAATCCTGCAGAGATTGCCTTCACGCCGGTCATTACGCCGTTCCGGTCGAGCAGCCGTAACGTTGCCAGCCGAAGTGCGCTTTCGGGATCGAGCTCCTCACATTCGGCGGGCGTGAGATGTGATTCAGCGATCTTGTTCTTGGCCGGCGACTGCCCACGGTCTGCCATCTGGAAGAATTGACCGTTCTGAAGCAGCTCTCGAAAGCGCTCCTGGTCCATTGGACGGACGACGCCGGCGTCATCGAGATATTCGACGGGCTTGCCTGTGGCAGCATGTTCGAAGTTCAGGCGGGTGCCATATCCGTGTGATGTAAAAACACAGGGTTGACCTTCGATACTGTATAGCTGATTGCGTTTGAGCTTATAGGGGAAGTAATTCACGTATCTCTCCCGAGATTTGGGCATTCTGAGGGCGCGCAAAATCCATCAGCAGTAGATATTTCTACGCTGCGAATGGCATTGCTTCTGTTGTGATGGGTGCCTGCGGGTTCGTCAGGTAGTTATGATTTCACTCTAGGTCATGGTTGAATCCTTCCTGGGGTATTTGATCTATGATCAGATGAAGCTGACAGGCATCTCATCGATGAAAGGCTGCGTGAGATCGATCGACACGATGCGCCTCACCAGCATGGCGAAAGTGATTGCCCGCCCTTGGACAAAATTTCCGGGCGCCATCAGCTCAGCGAATTCGCCCAACTGCATGTCATCGCCTTTGCTGCGGAGGCTTTCGACGAGCCGCTTCTGCGACGATGAGATGGCCGTGCGGCGCATCGAGCTGGCGAGGCGTACGTTGAAGCGGTGGCGGCTATTCTCGAAAATTTCGGAACCGAAGGTGATACGGAATTCGTGGCCTACCCGGCGGCAAATCTCTGCGACGCCGGCAAGCTTCAGCCGATATTCCGGATCTCGGAGGTCTGCATCGTCGCCTTTGACCTCGACAACCGCCAGGCGGCCATCGGCGTCCAATATGTCGACGTCGCTTGTGTACCGCTCCTTCTTCCTCAGGATGAATTCGAAGCGGCGAGCCTCTGATTGGTAGTGGACGACATTGGGGTCCGTCTCGCACCGCTCGATCAGTGCAAGCTGATGCAGGCTCTCATAATGCTGTGTGCGGCCGACCTTCACGGAAGGGTACCAGCCACTCGCATGGTGCGTTCCGCCAGAGACTGTTCGGAGCGATCCATTGTCGTTGGCGACCACAATGCGAGCCATGGTGTTGACCAGGCTGTTGTGCTTCCTCAGCAAGGTTTCGGCGCGCAACCGGCCAGCGGAAGGTTCGTATGACGGGTTGCGCAGCATGAGGTTGATAGCGGCGCGAACGTCGATCTCAGCCAGTTCTTCATATGCGTCAGTCATGCCAGAACGTCCAACCGCGACGGTTGCTGTTGGGCCATTTGGAGCGAGAACGACTCCACGTCTTAACGCGCTGCTGTCGTTCAAAATGTCGAATGATCTCGATCAGATACTCTGTATAAACGATTGAAACGAGGTTGTTTTGATCTGCACTTCGCGGTTTAGTCGTCATCGCACTGTCTCCATGTTGGTCACGATACTGTGCATTTAGGAACGCTAAAATGACCGTGATGGCAACAGGAATGTGGTTTCAACTGCACAGTATCGTGACCAACTCACTTGACGATGCGTGCCTTACTGTTCTAATAAGTCATGGATGAACAGTAAGAAAAACGGCACGCGCGACGTTGGTTCGGACCGGTCGGCCCTCGAAACTGACGAGGAGTTGGTCAAACGGCATGCCGCTTCAGGCTTTTCTGGCGAATCAGAGTACGCCCTGTTCCTGTCTCTGGATGATTCTAAGCGGGAGGCGGTGATCGCCAGACTGAGGACGATGGACCTCTATCTTCGCGACGATGACCCCATGCCCGTGGGCGACGCGTGCAGCGCGCTCGATATGGAGCAGCGCAATTTTTACCGACTGCTGAAGAAGCTGAAGGATCTGGGCCCAACACGAGGTCTGTCACCGAGCTTCCGGGTGAAGGCTGTCGCGGCACCAGCACAGAAAGGCTTCGCACCCGTTGCCGAGCGTGCGCTGCGCTGGAAACTGCAGCATGAGCCCGCGGCTTCGCCCGCGTCGATCATACGCTGGATATTTGAATCCTGCGCGGACGCGGGCGAGGCGCCTCCGTCCGCATCCTCGATCCAGCGACGCATAAAGGTACTCCGCCGGGAAGGTGTCGCAGAGCCGGCGGCTGGGGCTGCTGGTCTTCAGATCCTGGTGGACCAGACCGCAGTCGATGTGATGGTTCAGATCAACGGCCGGGTGGAATTGGCTACGGCGACGTTCATTCTTGATACGGGCTCAAGGATGATCCTTGGATTGGGGGTGGGCGATCCGCTAATTCCGGAAGACGGGCTCATGCGCGCTACCCGCAATATGGACCACGACCTCATGCGCCATCTGGTGCAACATACGCAGGTGCATTTTGATCGAGTGGAGTCGATCGACTTTATCGCGCCTCCAGGAGGAGCGCGGCAGAGCAAGCAGTTACAGAAGCGCTTTCGGGTCTTCAACCGCCGAGTGTCGTTCGACATCCATGCAGGCGGGAAGTGGCGTCACGGCACGCAGCTGGTCCGCTACCTGGGCGACACGCTGGGGCCGTATCAGTTCAAACCGCGATTTACGGAGGAGGGGGCTCCTCTCAGCAACTCGATCAGCGAGGGGATTGAGCAAGAGGTTCTCGAGCGGGCGCTGCTCGTGGAGGCGATGCGCTGGAACGAAAGCCAGTGGCAGCAGGCGGAGCCGACGGTCGAGAAGTCTCAGCGTATGCGTGAAGAGCGTGCGAGTGCGATAACTGCCCTTTTCCGCGATGTGGTGATGCGGCCGGAGTTCTAGTCGGAACCAAGCAACACGATCGTTGCGATGTTATGAGATGTCGATTTCCACCAGATACGCCGGAACAGTGCGTTTCAACGTTTCATAGCAAGGCCCAACCTTATAGGCTGTCACGTCAGCAATGTGGGTTTCGCGGGTTAAGGTCAGCTGTGCGCCGGTGGCGAAAACGACTTCCTTCTCGTTGCCGTGGTCTCCATCCCTACTGTAAGCGTAGGCTTTGGTTTGTGGCTGGATGACGTGGACGACCATCAGGTCCATCCGGCCAGCGTCATAAGCTTTGCTTTTCCACTCTGCATTCTTGCGTGCCACTTGCGGGCAGAAGGATGTGGAGAATGGGCGGGTTGTCGTGAAAGTTTGTACGCCGAGCGGCCATAAGCCACCGTGGAACAAGAATTGTCCATTTGGCATCGTCACCCCGATAGCTTTGATCGCGCTATCCGCCGCAGATAAGTCGGCCTCTGAGAACTCAGCCTGATAAGCACTTAGGGCTTGAGGCACGTTTGACGGCATCAGGTTGCGGAGATCGCGATATTCAGAGCTTGCTGACAGCGCTTTGTCTATGTGACGCTCGAGCGCGTTATCTGCACCCTCACGAAGCATGCGCGCCGCGGCCTGGACATGGTTCGAGACTTCCTCAAGCAGCTTGTCTTTCGTGGTGAAGGATTCGGCTAACGAATAACCCTTTTGGCAAAGGGATAGCGCTTCTTCATCGGTGGACTGGCGGGGACTGTCAGGATTTCCGTGTGTGGCCGGGCATAATGGGCAACAAGGAGTCCCACTATGTCACGACGCAAAGAACCTGCCATACCGAATGAGCTTCTCGATCAGCTTTTGGCGGGCGGCGCTGCC